>JAQYWJ010000033.1 GCA_030145005.1 Desulfobacter sp.
TTTGTGATATCCATAAACGAAGCAATACTTTTGCCGGTCCCGGGAATCATGCCCACCTTCATATCGATATACCGGATGTCCCCGGACTTGGCAAAGATCCGGCATTCGTACTCGGTGGGAATGCCGGGAATACCCTTTCGCCGACCGTAATGGTAATTTTGCATCATTTCATTGTCACCGGGCACCACAAACTGGGACCACCTCATCCGGTTCTCGATTTCGTTGCGCTCAAGTCCCACCAGATCCATGAATTTGGCATTCACATAAAGAATCAGCATATCCGGATCAATGATAATGGTTCCGGTGCCGGTGTTTTCAAAAACGCTGTGGTACATCTCCTTTTGGCGGATCAATTCCAGGATCCGTTCCTCCACCTCCCTGTCCTTGTGCAGCCGGTGCAGGGTTTTGCCAAGGTCTGCTGAAAGCTCTTCTAAAACCCCAATCTCCAGGGAATCGGGCACATATCCGCTGGGGGCATAAAAAACCTGACACCGGTCCCCTTTTTCACAAGGGTCATTTATGGGCAAATAAAACGCCGTGGCCAAAGTCCCGCTTTTCAGACCAAGGCGTTTTTGCACGGATTTGGGAAGATCCGTATCCGTGACCTTCCTAAGGCTTTTTATTTTTGATTTTACACACGTTCGGGAAAAAAGGGACAAATCGTCCATACCGGTATGGGACACGCAAATATCACCGCTCTCTAAATCGGATTCAGCATAGAGAACAGATTTGAAACAGACCGTATAATAAGGCGTCTGACTTTCCACAGCCTCTATGATTGCATCCAGAAGTCCGGAGGCGTCAGCGGCATGAAGCATGGCGCGGCGGCACAGGCGGGAAAATGTGAACAACCACATCATATCCGCCGGAATCCGGTCTGTTTGCGTCATTATGTTATGTCCAGCCTGATCCGGATTTATTTTTGTTTTCATAGCACATGTGTATAAAAAATAATGGATATAAGTTTATGAGTCAAATTCAAAAAAAATCGGTATAATGTCTATATAAGTAGGGGTAAAAAAATAAATTCCTATTAAGACAACTTGATAAATCACTCTGCAATACACTATTTTTATAGAGTTTTATGAGTTTTTTATCAAGATATCCTAACCGGAAATTATTTCTATACTTGTACTTACATTAGCCGGAACCCGTGTTTGGGCCCAAAGTTGCCCAGATGCAAGGCGCATAAAAATTTAAAACCGGAGCATACTAATGTATGTGAGGATGTTAAATTTTTCTGCAACGCCGCAGGTGGTTGACTTTGGGTCCAAACACTATTCCAGGAGCCAGGATTCGTGATTGTAGTAGGATAGCAGCACAGGAAAAAGAAGGGTGTTTATTTCGGTGTGACGGCTTTGGTTCATGCCTTTGCCGAATACAAGCTCGCGTCTGAACACCTCCGGGGTTAGAAACCGGGTGGGTACGGTAAATTCAAGCTCTGCAATCCGCTGTTTCAAAACGCCTTTGCCCCAATCTTGACGGGTGCATAAAAACCAGCCCCAGTCCCCGAACGAGGGCACATTTTCATGGTATGGCAGAATAGAAAATCCGGCGGCGGTCAATGTCCTGCCAATGCAAAGATAGCTTTCTTTGGCAAGGTAAGGAGAGGTGGACTGGACAGATGCAATGCCGTTTTTTGCCAGTCTGTGCCTGACTTTAAGATAAAATTGCTTTGAGTAAAGTTTGGTCAGTTCCGGTGTGGACGGATCCGGCATATCCACGATAACAACGTCCCAAAAGCCTTTCACCTGTTCCAGAAACTTGTCTGCATCCAAATTCATGACCCGGACCTCGGCCACGTGCTGTGGGTCTGCCATATGCCATGAATCAGCTGATTTTCTTTTTCTGTCAGACGACGCTTGATAGATCTGGCGAAACTCCCCAGATGAAATCCCAGGACCTGGCAGGGTGGTCACCCGGGCGTTGTCAAACGCATGATTATTGAGCCGGGACAGCAGCGGATGGGTGGCTGCAAGTGTTGTCATGGCCGGATCCATGTCCACCAGGGTAATTTGGTCAACATCCGGGTATTTTAAAACTTCCCTTAACGCGCAGCCGTCACCGCCGCCCAGGATTAATACCCGGCTGCGGGTCTGTGCAAGGGCCATGGCCGGATGAACCAGGGATTCATGGTACCGGGCCTCGTCCGTACTGCATAATTGCAGGTTTCCGTTTAAAAAGAGCCGGACTTCATCCAGGGGCTTGAAATGGGTAATAACAATATGCTGGTACTGGCTGGTTTTAGAATAGACGATTGGGTCGTCATACAGGGACTGTTCGTTGGTGACCTGCCACCGGCGGTTGTTCATATACCCGAAAATCACGGCGACACAGGTGGCTGCCATGATCACAAGCAATGGGATATTGCGCCGGATGATTTGTTTGCGGGTAAAATAGATAAAGGTAATCAGGGCAAGAAAAAAATTCATGCCGGCGGTTAAAAAAGCCGCTTCCGTAATCGGGAAAAAACGCAGCAGGATGAACACATAAACCAGGGCCCCTGCCAGGGACCCGATATAATCGGCGGACAGAATATTGCCTAAGTTGGTGGACAACTCCTTTGAAAAATCGTTGTTGATCCGTATGATCACCGGAATCTCAAGGCCGATGAGAATGCCGATCACGGACACAAAAAAATAGAGCACCAGGCTGTAATGGCTGGTATACCCATAGGACAGATAGGTCAGTGTGGGTGAATACCCCCCTGCAAGGGCAAGGGCAATTTCAATGCCGATAAAGGCATGTACCAGACGTTCTTTGGAAATCCGGGCCTGGATCAGGCTGCCGAACCCCATCCAGAACATCATCAGCCCGATAACCATGGCCCACTGTTCAAAGGCATTGCCCAGGATCATGGAGGCAAGGCTTGCCTGGATATACTCAAGAATGATACCGCAGGCCCCGGATGCAAACATGCACAGGCACAGCAGGGCCGAGGCCGTGTTGAGCCGGGAGCGCCCGGATTCCCGGGCGCTCCCCGATAGATCAGATGGCATGGGCAATGATCAGCGCCACGGCAATGATGGTTGCCTGGACCACCACCAGGGCTGCAACATTTTTGTCCTCTTTGATCTCAGTTGCAATGTTTGTAGTGGGCAAAAGAAACCGGTCCACAAGGACAGTGAATCCAAGCAGCAGAATTATACCGAATAGCGTATAAACAAAAAATCCGACAATATCATTTACCCACCCGGTAAAAGGACCCGAAAGACTGCTTTTGAGAATAATGCTCAGGGCCACCAGAATACCGGCCAGACCAATGCCTGCGGCCGGATTGTTCTGCTTGATCTCATCCCGGACGTGAAAGGAGGAGATCATTTCATAAACCAGGCAAAAAACCAGGAGTACAATCTGCCCCAGAACAAAAAAGACCAGGGCTGATCCCAGGGACTGGTAAAAACTGCCCCCGCCGCCGGATATGCTGCCGTTTAGAATAAAGCCGGTGGCAATATACATACCTGCCTCCACTATACCAAGGGCGGTATTGCCTGTCGTGGTGCGCCCGTCTCCAAGGATAAATACTTTTATGCACTCCTGGTCATTGTTCATATGACCCATCATGATGAAATCGTTGATGAACCTGGAAAGGAAAAGACACCCTGTGATGAGGATACCATCTACCAAAAGATAGAGTATATCGGTCCGGAACCCTGCAGAGCCCCCTGACAGCGCGCCGATCATGCCGATGGCAATGCCAAGATAAAGTCCTGCCCGCCTTAACCCCACGCACAGATTGCCGTCGTCAATATGACGGTCGTCATCAAAATCCTTGGTCCGCCAGTCATCCAGCTTTTTGGCTATAAAAATAAATAAAATGCTCACCAGAGCATAGCACAAACCCTGCCCTATACTGATTAAGGTTGCTGTATAATTCATAAGTTGTTCTCCTTATTTACCTTTTGACTTGGGGCCGCCGCCCCTAAGGCCTGAAGCGCGACCCCTTACCGAGGCAGAAGCGGTTTTAAATCCGCCGGTTTTTGAAAAGGTGCTGTTCTGATACCGTGGTGACTGTTTCATGCGGGTCCCCCGGGAGCCGAAGGTGTTTCCTGTTTGGGTCTGACCGTAATAGGGTTTTCTATATCTGTAGTCCGTGTTCCACCGGTTCCATGATCCATAAGAGTAATAATGGGGCGGAAAAAAGAACAGGTTGGAAAAAAAGGCATACCGGCCGTACCAGGACCAGAAACTGTTACCGCTTTCATCCTTTTTCCATTCCCCGTATTTAGAATTGCCGACATAAGCCATACCGGGCGGGGCTGGCTGGGAATCGGGTTCAAACTCACCATAGGGCTTGGACAAAATCGCCATGCCTAAGTTTTCCAGGTTTTGTTCATAAAAAGAGGCATTCACCGCTTCCCAGCCGGTTTCCGAGGTTTCCCCGTTCTCTTCCTTAAGGTATTTATGAAAATACCTTAATTTGGTGCTTTCAAGATAGAAGCTGGCAGCATTGTGCCGGGAATCAGGCCAGCCTGCAGCCAGATCAAGATTCAGCGCCTTAAAGGCGGACTCCAGGCCCGGTGTAACCCGTATATTCATCCTGTTGAAACCCGGCGACAAATCTGCAATGGACTCAGCATTGGATTGGGTTAACGCCTGGAAAACCGCCGGGGAGACCTGAGCGGTATAAACGAAAATTCCAGGGTTGTAAAAATCTGACCTTTCATCCCAGGATTCACGATGAATGGTGACATAATAGTCCTCCTTCATGTCTTCAAGGATTTTGGTATAACTCTGGTATAACTGGTCCAGATCCTTTTCAAATTTTGGTCCGTCCTTGGAAAGCGTCTTCTTTGCCTGTTCAATGGCATCTGCTGCCGTGACAAAGGCGGCATAGTCGGCACGCCCTGCGGTATGGGCCTTATACTGGGCCTTTACAATATCCGTATTGGTCTTTGTGTCATCCGCCATTTTGGAAAACGGGGCAAACCGGGCCGTAATTTTTGCTTCTGAACCGGGGAAATTTTCCTTTGCCTTGGCCACGGGTCCCTGTTCCAGACCTTGCACCTTTGACAGGATGGTATCTGCCGAGGCCAGGGCGGATCTTTGCATGGCCAGGGTCCCGGTCATGGCCGCCTTGATCCTGCTTACACGTTCGAAGGGTACTTTTGCCTGGTCTTTGGCTTCCCGGATCACCGAATTAACCTGCTTGATCTGGGCCTGGGCCTGGGCTTCGCCTTCGGGTTTGTCCTGTTTTATGGTGACTTTTAACCCCTTATCATAAACCTCCTGGGCACGGGTCAGGGTGGCACCGGCATCGGCAAATGCCGTGCCCCATTTTTCCTTGGACGCATACTCAGCCATGGCAGAAAAATCCGGGGACGCTGACAAATCGGCATATTTTTTCTTCCGGGCTTCAATGAAATCCCTGGTGGATTTCAAGTCCTGTTTTACGGCTTTGGCCTGGGTTTTGGTTGCATCGGAAAGTCCCTGGCCGCAACCGGTCAGAAAAACCAGGGCCAACAAACTAAAAACCACGCTTGTGAATATTTGTTCTATTTTAACACAGGGGGTACGGCCTTTCATCGTTTGCCTCCCCCTCTGGAAATAAAAGTCAGTTCCGCCGGGTTCACAGGTTTGGAAGTATAAATCCGGTATTCCTCTTTGTCCCCATCCTGCCACTCCTCAATGGTGAGGAACAGAGACGAACGATCATTGACAAATTCGTACATATAAACCTGTTCTTCCTTGCCGTTGCGCCGGTACACGGCAGCCCAGTCATCGTCATAATCAAAGGTTTCCCCGGCATAGACAATACTGTCCTCATCCTGGACAATCTGGTCCAGATCATCTTCATCAATGGGCCGGCCTTCATCATCGGTCAGCCGTTTGAATTTGGTCTGGTCCAGGGTGATGCTCACCTCTAATTCATCATCAATTTCCCATTCAAAATGGCCCACCGCGCCAGTCTCCAGGCACAGGCAGGTCAGTTCGGTGACAAAGTAGTCAATCAGCTTTGAATAATCCTCACCGGCCTCCTGGTACTTGTTGATCTCCTGGATGAAATAAGTGCTGCCAAAACAGGTAAAACAGTCGCCCACCCCTGCATCCATGATGGTCAGGCGGGTCTGTTCCTCCTTTGACAGCACGTTGTCCGGGGCCAGTGTGCGGATCAGGGAAAATCTCTGATCAAAGGACTTTTGTTCGGAAACGGATATCATAATTTAATTCTCCTTTTGTCTAAACGGAAGCCCGTGTTTGGACAAACACTATTTCTCCTGACGCCTTGACGTTAATGCATCTGTCCTGGCTCTAAAACGGTCGTTCATAACGCCTAAAGCATTGGAGCTTTGGGAAGCAATGCTGATGGTCTCCTTTGAAATGGCAGTGTAGGCCTCAAATGCCTGCTCATAGGTGTTACATGCCTCTTCCAGGGCCTCAATGTTCACGGTCATGCTCTGGCTCATCTTTGCACCCTTGACCGCAGCATCGCCAATGACCTTTGCTGTATCCGTCATGGTCTCGGCCGCTGACTGCTGGACCAGGTCCAGGTGTTTCAAGGTATCCATCTGCTGTTCCGCCGCCACCCGCACAGCCAAGGCGTTTTTCACGGCCGTGGCCAGGATCATGTCCGTGCGCTGGACCAGGCGCTGGACCAGGTGTGAATTTCGGACCATCATTTCACCACCGAACCGGGTCTGAAGATTGGAATTGTCAATAGTCTGGAGGTCCACAACAGCCATGGCCAAATCCGACGTCAGGGTGGTCAGCGCCTCTTTGACCCGGGGATCGTCCACCGTGTCAAGGTGAGCGGTGAGCTTTTCCCAGATCAGCTGGCCCAGGTAAATGTGTTCCTGCAGGGCCGGCTGGATCTCTTTTAAAGCATCACAGATCTGGGACAGTTCCGCCGCGTCAAAGGCCACCTGGTCCGCTTCGTTGCGCAGGTGGTCCCGAATCCCGTCAATGGTGGAGTTCACGGTTTCCTTGCGTTCGGCAATGATGCGCAGAATCTCGTCTCCCTTGGGCAGACGGTTCACGGTGCGGGTGAAAAGCCCCATCACCTTTTTGGGCAGGGGCGTTTGCGTTCTTGCCACCATGGTGGGGTTGACTTTGTCCAGCTCGATTTTAATGGCCAGAATATTTTTTGCCACAGGCGAACTGTCCTCGACGGCCACATTTTTCAGTACCGAGCCCATCTTCCGGTCGTAAAGGGATACCTGGGCCTGGGTTTTTTCCATGATTTCCCGGCCCAGGGAAAATACAAAGTTGCCGAGCTGCCAGTCCGACGGGTCTGTTTTGACCTTTTCCACAAAGGCTTGGGCCTTATCTTCAAGTGCCTTGATATCTTCAACAGCAAGATGCCGGGGCTGGACCGGCACCAGCTGGGTGGGGGCCTGGACAGGGGTAAGCGCCCCCTGCCCTGATGCTTGTGTAACTTCTGCTAATACAGGTGCTTTGGCCTGACCGGCCACATTGGCAAGTTCCTGAGCCAAACTGGACATAGGTTTTCTCCTTTATGAAAATTTGCCCTCAAGAAAATGGGCCATAGTTTTAAATTCTGCGGTTTCGTTATTGTCCACAATCTGCCGGGATCTTGCGCATACGTCATGAAGGCTTTCAATGGTTTTTTCAAACACCTGTCTTTGGATCTGCCGGCTGTCTAATGAAAGGTCGAGATACTCTTTAACGGTTTTAAACAGATGGGTGGCCCCGATTTTTTTTAGTTCATAGGTCAGGGTCTCCCCCGGATAACGGGTGATCATATCCGGGATAAGCGCTTTAAGATCGTCAATAATGGATTCTATTTTTAAAATCAGGTCCATGGAAAAATCACGATCGGTCCGGATCAAAAGATTCAGCTTGATCAGGGTATCAAGAATTTCCTTGAAATCAGCCCCCGGGTCTTTTTTTTCAGGGGTCGGGGAGGACGGTTCCCTAGGAGACGATGAAACTTTTAGCGCTTTCATCCGCCTGATAATCTTGAATGAAATTAGCGCTATAATAAATACGGCAGCTATAATTATAACGGTCATGAAGTGTTCCTTCCCTTCCAAATTTTTAAGAAGAGCCTTATTTAATGATAATTTTAACGTCTTTTAAACCGGGACGGCACTATTGTTATACATTAAATGTCGTGAAGTTCAAGTCAATCCGTCCTGTTGATTATCAGCAATTCTAAATTTAGGTTTTATTGGTTCCATACACAAATCGGAATCGAAATCGAAAAAAGGGAGATTCGATTCCGATTTCGATTCTGAGAGGCCATCACTTGGCCAAATTTAGAATTGCTGGTCTCCGAATCTCTGGGGTAGGATCATTTTCTTGAAAATGTTAATGTGATAGTTTATTTATTTTCAGGTATGATATTCAAAATTTAAAGCTTCGGTCTGATTTGGGAGAGTGGCATGACTTTTTTATTCAAAAAATACTCACTGTTCTTTTTTTTTCTAATTTTCAACTTAACCATATTTTCTACAGGTTACACAGGCGCTACTGAATTAAAAAAGCCTGTGATCGTGGCATCGACCACCCAGATTGCCGATTTCGCACGGCAGGTGGCAGGAGACCAGGCCCTGGTCAAAAGTATTCTGGCTCCCGGGGCTGATCCCCATACCTATAACGTCACCCCTGATGATGTCCAGATAGTGCTTGGTGCAGATTTGTGCATTGAAAACGGCCTTCACCTGGAAGGAAAGAACTGGATGAGCACCCTGGCCAAAGATGCCAAAAAAACATTGATCACGGCCACCGACGGCATTCAGGCTCTTTCCATAAGTCAAGGCGGCCAGTCCATCCCCGATCCCCATGCCTGGTTTTCCCCGAAAAATGTGGTTGTGTACGTCAATAACATCACCAGGGGCATCATTGCTCTGGACCCTGGGAACAAAGCACTTTATCGGGCAAGGGCCAAACTTTTTTTACAGCAGCTTCGGGTGCTGGACGCCTGGATCAAGGAACAGATCAATGCCATTTCTCCCCAGCAGCGAATTCTGGTCACCACCCATGATGCCTTTAACTATTTTTGCCGGGAATACCGCCTCAACGAAAAAAACGACTTTTTATCCATCGCCCCTGTAGGATGGTCCACCGGGGCTGAAGTCGGGGCCGGCATCACCCCGGAACGGAGGCATAAGGTGATCGAGTCCATCAAGGCATCGGGCGCCCCGGCCATTTTTGTGGAAACCACCATCAACCCTAAACAGATCAGGGAAATCGCCAAGGAAACCGGGGTTAAAATAGGCGGAGAACTCTACTCTGATTCCATGGGGCCTGAAGGATCTGCCGGTGAAACCTATATCGGCATGATGCGGGAAAACACCCTGCTTATCGTCAACGCTTTTAAATAGTACCTGACCGAAAACCGTAAATTTTGCCGATTACTGCGTTGGTCTGAAATTTTAAGGTTTTCGCCCAGACACTAAATAGGAAATTTGTATGCGGTTTTTACTTACCATTCTGATTTGGATATTTTTTGTAGGAGGTTTGTGGG
This sequence comes from Desulfobacter sp., assembly GCA_030145005.1. Classification (GTDB taxonomy): domain Bacteria; phylum Desulfobacterota; class Desulfobacteria; order Desulfobacterales; family Desulfobacteraceae; genus Desulfobacter. The sequence goes on from JAQYWJ010000033.1 coordinate 9,431, forward strand.
GGTATACGACCCAGCGGGATGCCTCCCTACCCAAAGGCCCTGCCCAGGTGACAGCTCCAAAGGTTCTCACCGGCAGTTATGTGCTGGAAATCACCCCAAGCTTTTCCATTGAAAAAGACCCCTTTGCCTTGGCCCTGGACGATGATGCATCACAAACCCCAGGCCTTGAGATCCGGCTCAATGGGCGGGCCCTGGGGGTGGATGCAGGGCAAATAAAAAGGGGGAAGGTGATCCGAATTACGAAAAATCTAAAACTTTCCCAGGGCTTTAACGAATTCTATGTAAAGGCAAGCCCGCCCATGGCTGAAACCGATCTGGACCACGGCCTGCGGGTCCGGCTTTTAGACCGGGGCGTCCCCGTGGTTGACCAGACCGTATGGGGCAGTTCAGGGGCTGTGGTGGCCGGAACCGTAAGTTTTTCCCTGGCTGCCCAAAAGGAGGATGTTCATGATTAAGGAGACTTCCTTCGCCATAGAGGTGGCCCATCTTACTGTCAGCTACAATGCAAAGCCTGCGCTTTTGGATGTGAACGTGAAAATTGAAGCGGATCAACTGGTGGGTGTCATCGGCCCGAACGGCGCAGGGAAATCCACCTTTATCAAGGCGATTTTAGGCTTTGTAAAGCCCGATCTCGGCACAGTAAAAATCCAGGGTACCCACGTTAAAAACGCCAAGGGCCGGGTAGCCTATGTTCCCCAGCGGGGGGCAGTGGACTGGGATTTTCCCATCACGGTTCGGGAGGTGGCCCTTATGGGGCGGTTCCAGAAAATCCCCTGGTACGCTTCTCCACGAAAAAAAGACAGGGATGCTGCCATGGAAGCCCTTGAGATGGTGCGCATGGCCGACTTTGCCCACCGCCAGATCGGAGAACTTTCCGGCGGCCAGCAACAGCGGGTCTTCATGGCCCGGGCCCTTGCCCAGGGCAGTGATATCCTGCTGCTGGACGAACCCTTTGCCGGAGTGGATGCAGCAACAGAAAGGGCTATCCTGGAAGTGCTGGAAAGGGCCAAAAAATCCGGCAAAACCCTGGTGGTGGTCCACCATGATCTGTCCACAGCGGCAGAATATTTTGACAAACTGCTGCTCATCAAGCAGCGCCTCTACGCATATGGAGAACCCTATATGGTACTTCAAGAGGACTTGCTCAGTCAGGTCTACGAGGGTAAGCTTAAAATTTTCAAAGATGTGGTGAAAAAGGAGGGAAATTGATGCTTGACCTTTTTTATGCCCCCCTGACGGAAACTTACTTTCAAAAGGCGCTGATCGGCGGCTCCATTATTGCCATGGTGGCAGGGGTTGTGGGATGCCTTGTGGTGCTTCGGCGAATGGCTTTTCTAGGCGATGCCCTCTCCCATGCCATGATCGCAGGAGTGGCCGGCGGGTATCTGGTCATGAAGCTTGCCTTTGGCCTGGAAGCCCACGCCCCCGGCATGCTTTTGGGTTCGCTCATTGCGGCTGTGACCACAGTGGCCCTGATTTCCTTTGTCTCCAGGATTTCAAGGGTAAAGGAGGATACAGCCATCGGGATCATGTACACGGGTATTTTTGCTTTAGGCGTGGTGGCGGTCTCTATCTTCAGGCATTATATCCACATTGATTTAATGCATTTCATCATGGGGGACATCCTGGGGGTGGCTGACATTGATCTTTGGGTATCCGCCTTTGTGGGCGCAGGCGTACTCACCGTACTCATCCTTTTTTTCAGGCATTTCCAATTGTCCACCTTTGATCCGGTTATGGCCGCGTCAATCGGGTTGCCTGTGGTGCTTTTGGATTATCTGCTCACCACCTGTGTTTCCCTGGTGGTGGTCTCGGCCGTGAGCATGGTTGGGGTGATCCTGGTGGTAGGGCTTTTAATCACACCGGCGGCTACGGCATACCTGCTCTGTGATCGCCTGGACAAAATGATGGCGCTTTCCGCCCTGTTCGGGGTGACATCAGTGGTTGGCGGGCTTTACCTTTGCGTCTGGCTGGACTCTGCCGGAGGGGGTGCTATTATGCTTTTTTGCACCCTCCAGTTTTTGGTCGTACTGGTTCTTGCGCCTAAATACGGCCTGTTGTTCCGGTGGATGCGGCTGCGCAATCTCGTTCCCCAGCAGGAGGTGGAGGATGTCCTGACCACGGTACTGCGCAACAAAAAGCCTGCGCCTGTCGACATCATTCGAAAATATGCAGGTCAGGGAAAAAATTTAGACAAGGTTCTAAAACGAATGATCCAGGATGGCCTGCTCACGCAGCAGAATCAGGAATATGCCCTGACAGACAAGGGGAACAAAGAGGCCCATACCGTCCTGCGGGCGCACCGGTTGTGGGAGTCCTATCTTGAGAGCATCGGCACCCCGAAAAAAGAGGTTCATTCCATCGCCCACAGGCTTGAACATCTTGACCAGGCCCAGACTTCGGCCTACCTGGACAAAAAACTGGGCAGTCCCAAAACAGGTCCCCATGGAAAAGAGATTCCAGCAAAAACATCCTAGGGATTGTAATAAAACGTTGTAATCGGCAAAATTTACGGTTTTCGGTCGGGCACTAAGTAGCATGTTCCCCCTAATCCACGTAGCATTGATCAGTGTCAATAATCGTTGCTATTATTGGTAAAATCGACGCCCAATATTGTTTCCCGGTCTATGACGCTGTTTAACTGGTCATCCCCTCCGTAAGAGGGTGATTCCGAAAATTCGACGGGCATTACCCTATCGTCTTTCAAATGCTTTTTTCCATGAATTATTTCCCGCATCAGGACAACCAGGACACTGACAAGCATGAAAATTAGGAAGACAAAAAACCCGAGTAGGGAGTCAGACCCCCCCATTTCAGAAATCCTCCCATTTTCCGGTTTCCTCGTTCCAGATCTTAAGCTCTCCGGAATCACTTACTACAGCATCTCCCCTTGTCCGCCACTCTTTGACTTTTTTAGCCCCGGCCTTGGCTGTTTTGCCGGCAGCATCGCCGGTTTCTTTGGCTCCCGGGGCAGGCAGGACCTTCCCGACAAATTTTCCAATGCCCCGGCTGAGTTTGTCCAGAATACCCGCAGCTTTTTCACCTTCTTTTAAACTCGGTGCCACCTTGTCCAAGCCTTCCTGTTTCTTTTTGTCTTTCATTGCGGATTGGGCCTGGGGGGTGGATTTATTTTTTTGATCAGCAGCGGCCAAGGTAGCTGTGCATAGAAATACCGCGCACAGAATGATAAAGCATATCCACTTGAATCTGTTGTTCATAAAATTTTTCCTGACACCTATTGTTTGCTTCGGTTGAATTGCTGAAATTCCTTTTCAAGACGTCCCTGGTTCGGTATGGAAAGCCCCGGCTCTATCTGGTTTGACCCTTCGGGTTTGACAAGGGCGTGGACCATGACCCAACCGGTGTTATCCCAAAGATGGGCCCGCATACCAAACGGTCCCCGGTACTGAAGGGTGCCGACTGCTGTCTCAAGCGTCTCCCTATTTTTTCCATTCACTTGTTTACCGTTTTTCAACAAGATGCCGTGGCTCCCCTGGGATCGGCTTCCCTTCTGGGTGATATAAACATTGAGGCGCCACGCATCTTTTTTATAAACAATGTCCGCCTTGCCGGTAAAAGCCCCTTCCTGTTGTTTGCCCATCCTGTAATTCTGAATCCGGTCCTCTTTTGACACAGGCTCTCCACCGGCAAACGAGGCTGAGACCATCACGGTAAAAAGCAAGATTATTCCAATATTCACACGCTCTCCGAAGTTTGACCATTTCATGCCCGTCTCCTTTCCTATACAACATCGACTTGTATCAACGTTTTCTTATATACCCACTTATTTAGGGCATAAATATAACTTTAATTACCCAAATAATCAAGTTTTTGATCCTGACCCGAATTTATATGAAAGAACGTGTAACTTTTTAATTTCTTTCATGTTTTGTTGTGCCCGTCAGGGCATGGCCGTTATTCGAATTATTCAATCCTATGGACTCCCGCAAGTTATGTTTATGTGGTAGAATAGTAGGTGAAAACAATTTAATGGGATTCTTGAGACGCATTTTTTTTAATTAAACTTGTCATCATCAACGAAATAGATTGGCAATTTCTGTTCAGGTGCCAGTTGAAAAAATAGGAGTAGATTATATGTCAAATAAAGAAAAAAATCTTGTTCAGAAAGTGTTGGAAGAGCAACAGTCCCGCCAGACCGGCTACCGAGAGCGTGCTCTTAAGATGTTCCCCTGGATCTGTGGCCATTGTGGCCGTGAGTTTGAAGGCAAACGAGTCAAGGAACTCACGGTTCACCATAAAGACCATAACCACGACAATAATCCGCCTGATGGGAGCAACTGGGAATTACTTTGTATCTATTGCCACGACAACGAACATTCCCGGGACCAGGTCGCCGATGCCTATTCCGATGAAGTGGCCGGAAGCACCGCAGACTCCGGCGGCACCACGAATCCTTTCGCCGGGCTTGGCGATATGCTAAAAGGTAAGTTGTAACCCTGCTGTCGGTCCGAAACGTGGGATGGCTGTATATATTACCGAGAATATGGGGCCAGGTCTTGAATTGTTAAAAACTTCCGGGTAGAGGCGTCGGGCAACCGATGCCTCTACCCGGAAGCTTTTTTATTACCTTTTTGGCCGAATCTGTTTTCAATTCGTGAAATCGTCAAGGTCAAAATCCTTTTTTAAAATTGAACCTCCACGAAGCGCAATCCCGCTCCTTTAGGGGCGGGTCAAGCGAGTTCGTTTTTGGCCAGTAAGGGCAATTGATTTTTTGATGCTTTTTGGGCAAGCCGGCTTCTGCTGATTTTGTATGTATTGTTTGATTACATTCAGGGGGGCGCCATCGCAGGAAACAGCACAATAACTTGGGGACCACAAATGTTTTCCCCACAACTTATTTTTGATTTGGTCCCGGTATTCTTTGCGGATAAAATTATGCTGATTTGCCTTTTGGTTCAAAATGGTATAATTTTTTTAAATAAAATTACAAGAGGCCACATATGTTAATGGGCATTAAATTACAGGCACATCCGACAGCAGATCAGAAGCTTGTTCTGAGTCAATGGATGGGGTGTGCCCGGTTTATTTGGAATGCAAAATGCCGGGAAGATAGCTACCTGACTGTTTATGCCGGAAAATATTTGCCTGTTAACACTTATCCGGAACCGGATCAAACATATTCTATTTATAAAGATAAGGAGCTGTCCCCCTGGCTGTTCAAATGCCCCAGTCAGATTCTAAGAAACAGTGCCTCCAACTG
>JAQYWJ010000233.1 GCA_030145005.1 Desulfobacter sp.
TTGAGATAGGTTGCTATTGTTGCCGGATCCATTTCTTTAAGGCTGCTTTTTCCAAACCATCCTTTTCGTGCTCTCTCAATGCAAATTGGATTTACATCTGTCGCCAGAATATTCAACCGGGTGTCATCATTTTTATGTGCGGTGGTCAGCCTGTGCCAGAGGATTGAAAGACTGTAGGCCTCTTCCCCGCAAGCACAACCGGCAGACCAGACCTGGATTTGATCACAAACATTCTTTATGAATTCAGGTAGGATGTTTTTTTCAATACACTCCCACATTCGGCGGTCTCTGAAAAACCGGCTTATGGTCACCAGCAGACATGATTCCGTTATCCGTTCTTGATCTTTATCCGCTGCTATAATTGAAATGTAGTCCCTGGCGGTTGAGCAATTCAATCCTTGCAGATGGCGGCGAATTCTTTTTTTAACGCCTTTCCGGACCTTGCGGTAACCTTTCCAGGGTCGGTTAAAATAATCCAGAATCATTTTAAATTCATCGTCGGAAAGCATGAATTAATTCTATCATTTTCATATTTATTTTCAATGAAGTGGACCCAAAAGAAAAGAATAGGGATGAAACCTTACTGCTGCCGGAATGGCGGATTCGAATTCAAAAACGGAAAAAGATTCAAAAAGCCTGGTAAATGCCCTTCTTGCAGAGATGGTAGGATAGTGCCGGCTGTTTTCTGGATTGCGCCTTAAGTTGACCGGGTAGTTTGTCACTTTACCATACCTTGACAAAAAAAGGGCAGTCCTATATTAAGATTTGCTGATACGGTTATGGGCAGATCTTAATTTTTTCATGACAAGAATGCCCTGCATCAGACCATGAAAGAACACTATGCAGTAATCAGTTCTTTCATTTTAAAATTATGACGATTTTTTATTATGTCGGACGTGTCCCGACAGGACATGAATATAAACCAATCTCAAGGAGTGAAGATGAACATTTTATTTTTCGGCCCCAACGGCAGCGGCAAAGGCACCCAGGGAAAAATCCTGAAAGACAAATACAATATGGCCCATGTTGAATCCGGTGCGATTTTCCGCGACAACATCAAGGGCGGCACCGAACTTGGCAAAAAAGCCAAGGAATACATTGATAAGGGTGACCTGGTGCCTGATGAGATCACCATCCCCATGATGATCGACCGTATCAAACAGGATGACTGCAAAAACGGTTGGCTGCTGGACGGTTTTCCAAGAAATAAAGTTCAATCTGAAAAACTGCATGCCGCACTGAACGAACAGGGCATCAAACTTGACTACGTCATCGAAATGCTTCTGGACCGTGAAGTTGCCAAAAACAGAATTATGGGCAGACGGTTGTGTGAAAATGACAACAACCATCCCAACAACATTTTCATCGACGCCATCAAGCCTGACGGAGACAAATGCCGGGTATGCGGTGGTGCATTGAGCTCCCGTGCCGATGACCAGGACGAGACTGCCATCAACAAACGCCACTCCATTTATTATGACACCGATACCGGCACCCTGGCCTCTTCTTATTACTTCAGAGATCTGCCTGACGCAGATTTCAAATACATCACGCTGAACGGCGAGCAGGCACTGCCCGACGTAACTGCAGAACTGATCTCCAAGCTGTAAAAATATATCCGCCCCGGGCGCATCTATGCGTCCGGGTTTTTAACGTCAAACCTTTTTGACAAACATCAATCCCCCCCAAAAAAATTTATAATTGGCTATAAAAGACCGTTTGGGAATTGTTGTGCCAACCATTTTTTTCTTGCCTTAACGTATTCAATTTGTTAAAAGACGCGTTTATAAATATTTTCATATGAAAGTTACAATACGTTTTTGAATTACTTTCATGTTTTGTTGTGGGTCGCTTCTGGATGCCAATAGACCAAATCGGCCCATGAATATTGATTGTGAAAATCGAAATAACCTATTGAATTACTTTCATATTTCGTTGTGGATTGAGTCTGGATATTAATAGACCAGGTCAGCCCATGGCTGCTATATTTAAATTTATTTTGAAAGGGGCGATGCTGCTTGAAAGAAATTACTGTCACAGTTATTGATAATGACGTTGAAAAAGCGTTGCGTATTCTGAAGAAAAAAATTCAGAACGACGGACTGTTTAAACGTCTCAAGGTAAAGAAACATTTTGAAAAACCTTGTCAGTACAGAAGACGTAAGATGAGAGAGGCAATGAGAAGACAAAGAATTGCCGCCTCAAGATCACGCAGAAGACGTAGCTAAGCATTAAAAATCACCCGGCGTATCAAATTGGCTGATATGCCGGGTTTTTTTATGGACATTTTTCATGGCAACCCCCCCTTATAAACTGTGCCTGGAAAAGATTTACAAACTGGGCCGGTTCGGTATCAAGCTTGAACTGGATACCATTTTAAACATCCTTTCACATCTCAACACTCCCCAGAATAATTACAACATGGTCCATGTGGCCGGAACCAACGGCAAGGGCTCCACTGCTACCTGCATTGCGTCAATCCTCAGTGCTGCGGGGTTTAAAACGGGTATCTACACAAGCCCCCACCTGGTCCGATTTAATGAACGGATCTGCGTGAACGGGCAACAGATCAACGATGCAGATGTGGTCAGCGCATACGAGGCCGTGAACGCTGCAGACAACGGATCGCGCCGGGCCACCTTTTTTGAAATTGTAACGGCCATGGCCTTTTACCATTTTGCCAAAAATAATGTGGAGTGGGCGGTCATTGAAACCGGCATGGGTGGCAGATTTGACGCCACCAACATTATTACGCCAAAGGTCAGTGTTATCACCAACCTCTCCATTGAGCACACCGATTATCTTGGACATACCATCAGGGACCTGGCCCGGGAAAAAGGTGGTATCATAAAACCAGGTGTACCTGTAGTTACGGCCGTATCTCAGCCATCGGGAATAGACACGCTGACCAAGGTAGCCAAAGATCGGGGATCAGCCCTTTACCGGTTTAAAAATGACTTTTCCATCCGCAAAACCCCTGGCCGATCAACATATAGTTACAAGGGAATTTATCAAAATTTCAAAGGCCTGACCAAACCCTTACCCGGAGAACACCAGCGGGAAAACCTTTCTTTGGCCCTGGCTGCCGTCGAGCTGGTTTTTGAACAGAACCAAGGAACTGATCCACGATATGAACTGAGCCAGGAACTGGTTCACAAAGGACTTGCCCAGGTCAAGTGGCCGGGCCGCCTTGAAAAAATCATGGACCACCCCCTGGTTATCCTGGACGGGGCCCACAATCTCAAGGCATCTGTTCTGCTGGGCAAATACCTCAATCAGACGTTGGGGGATAAAAAGCTAACGCTTGTCATCGGCATTCTGGATGACAAACCCTATGAAGCCATGCTGGGCCGGCTTTTGCCCAGGGCCCAGCGGGTCATTGTGACCAAAGCCAAAATCAACCGCAGCATTGAACCTGCGGTGCTGACCGCAGCAGTCAAAAAAATATTCAAAGGAGAGTTGCATGTCATCGAAGATGTAAAAGATGCTGTATCCTACGCAATTTCTACAAGTTGCAATAAAGATGCCATATGCATTGCAGGTTCCCTGTATGTGGCGGGAGAGGCTAAGGAAAAATTTGATATGGATTTTATAGCCTAAACGCTATAGGTAAGGAGTGTTTATGGATAATTTGCTTGATCATCCGTTAATTGGGCAGCGTTATTTTTTTCCTCGTAAGGGATTTTTTGCTGACCCTTTTTGGGTTGATG
>JAQYWJ010000234.1 GCA_030145005.1 Desulfobacter sp.
TCCGCTCCGCGGTAGATTTCCTTGTGCCCTTTCTGCCGGCCGTATCCATTAACTTCTGTAACGGTCATGCCGTAGATGCCGATTTCACTTAAAGCCTCTTTGACATCATCCAGCTTAAAGGGTTTAATAATTGCCTCAATTTTTTTCATTCATGGCCTCCTTTGACTGTATCTGTGGAAGACGGTTAATAATAGCGGTTTTTATCTGATTCAATTTTTCTTCTGATTCTATTTTCTGGTCCCCTTCAATATCCCGGACGTAAAAAACGTCAATCACCTGATCCACCTTGGTGGCGACCATGGCGATATTAACGTTGATGCCGGCCCGGTATAAGGTATTGGTAATGGCAAACAAGAGCCCTGGAAAATCATAGGTTAAAACTTCAATAATCGTAAAAAAACTGGATGTTTCATTGTCTATGCGGACCTTACTGTCTTCGGGTCTGCTGCCGCTGGATATGGTCACGGCAGTGGGAATTTTCTCAAGTACATTATCCAGGTAGTGATCATCTTCAAGGGCCATACTTAAATCCTGCCCGGCCTTTTCCCATTTTTCCTTTTCAAAAAGACGGTCCTGGGGAGGACGGACATTAAAGATATCCAGAAAATGGCTGTCACCCAGGTAATAAGCCTGGGAGCCGACAATATCAATATTATTCTGGAAAAAGACCCCGGCAAGCTTGGAGTAAAACCCGGGCTTGTCCTTGCCGCAAATGGAGACGGTTCTCATATCTGACTCATTTTCTTTTGTGATCTGCCAGATATATTCCCGGTCTCCCAGGTTTCTGAATAGATTAATATGATCAACGATATTCTGGGGCGGCACATAAAGCAGGTAGCGCCGGGACATGGCGGACAATTGCCGGATAACCTCTTCTTCCCGCCAGCTTTCCCGCAACAGGGCCAGGACATCTTTTTTCTTTTTTTCAATAAGACGCTGGGTTTTCTTGGACGCCAGTTCCCCTGTTTTGATGATACTCATGGTTTTAAAAAACAGGTCTTTGATCAAATTTTCCGTCCACTCGTTCCAGGCCTTGGGCCCGGTGGCCTTGGAATCGGCCACCGTAATCAGGAAAAGCATGCGCAACAACCGGATTTTTCCTATCTTATGCGCTGTGTAAACTGCCGTTTCCTCATCATAAATATCCCGGCGGGTGGCGGTTTTTGCCAAAAACAAATGGTTTTCGATGAGGAAAAGAATATCTTCCTTTTCCACAGGGCTGAATCCAAGACGGTCAACAACAGGTTCGGCTATTCTGGCGCCTCTGCGAGAGTGCTCCTTGGCAGGATCGGCTTTACCGATGTCATGGAGAAGGCCTGCCACGAGCAAAACATTTTTATTCCTTATCTCTTTGAACACGGAGTTATAAAGGGTTCCCATCATAGTGTCGCCGGGGTCCTTGAAGCCGTTGAGGATCTGTACGCAACGAATGGAATGCTTGTCCACGGGGAACAGGTGGTACTGATTGTACTGAATTTTGTGCACTAAAGGAGAAAATTCCGGAATAAACTGCGCCAGGATGCCGGTGGAAAGCATGACATTAAGCACGTTGAATTTCCAAATCGACATGCCCAGAATCCGCTTGAAAATCTTGACACATCCGGGATCCGTTCGAACCTCATCGTCCACAAGGTGACGGAATTCCGATGCGATCCGTCTGGCCTCAATGGACAGGGGGATAAGGGTCTGACCACTTTCAAGAAAAATACGAAGCAGTAAATCAGGGTGCTGGATAATTGTAACCGTATTGGCAAAGCAAAGCCGACGTTTTTTTACGACCAGACCTTCAGTCTTTGTGGGCCGTGGGCCAATATTTTCTTTTTTAACCCGGCAGGTGGATAAGATATCTTCAAATGTGATCTGATAAATCTGTTTTAAAAAATCCATTTTCTCATGCAGTTCACCTAGGAAAACCTCCACCTGAGGTAAGCCCGAGGTATCCGCATAATCCATCAAACCGGCCACTTCTGCCTGGTGTTCAAAATGCAGCGTATCGCTTTTGCGCTGACTGATATGATGCAAACGGTTGCGCACATCCCAGATATAGGTTAACGCATCTTCCAGATTTTCGTATTCAAAATGGGAAAGAAACCCGTAATACTCCAGATCTCGGCGGGTCTTGATATTGGATTTAATTTTAGCATACCACAGCAGGGTGTGGTAATCCCGAAGACCGCCAACTCCTGATTTTAAATCAGGGGAAACCAGATAGGAAGAGTCCCCGAAATCCGCCAGGCGTTTTTCTCCGTTTTCGTACAAATAATTAAGCGTAGGCTTCAAGTGTTTTGCGGATAGCTGCTGCCTGAAATTTTCCATGAATTCGGAATAGATCAGGGAGGCGCCACAGATAAACCTGGCATCAAGCACTGTGGTCAGGATATCAAAACGCTCAAAGGACATTTTAATACATTCGTTGATATTCCGGACTGCATACCCGACTTCAAACCTGGCGTCCCATAAAGGATACAAAAGTTCCTGGACAAAGGCTTCCACATCCGGCGGAATGACTTTATCAAAAAGAATGAGCAAATCAATATCTGAATGAATACACTGCTCTTTCCTTCCGTATCCCCCCAAGGCAATGATGGCAAAAGGATTGCCCGAGATAACCATTTTCCTGGCCGCAATACTCTTCTCAAACACCCTGTAAAAGTATTCATCAAGACGGGTAGTCATCTTTTCCAGGAAATTCGTTTCTTGCCCCTGGAGGTACTGATCTATCAGCTCTTGTTTCTGTTCAATTAATAATTTGGCTTCAGGACTGTCCATATTCATTTAATATCTTTATTTTGACTTTTTAATATATGTCCTTTTTCCGGCAAAAACATCTCATACACCTGACCAATACTCTAAAACGCTTCTCATTACTGTTTACATATCTGCAATGGATGTGCCGGCCTTTTATTTTCAATAGGTTATAACGATCACATGCGACTAAATCCTGCAAACCAATGAAAAGAACAAGATTTATTACAGTAATGTCTGTTTCCTGGGGCAATATATTACTTTTTTGTCATTACCGCCAGATAGGGGCCTAAAAATCAGCAGACGGGTATATGATATGTAGAATCTTTGAAAAGGCATGGATAATCAGCCAGGCACATGGCGTGCTTGGCTGTGGAAAAACTGAAAAAAAACGGCGAATAAACACCATTAATCTTTATCTATTTTTTCAGGCTCCTTTTCCTTGTCTTCATCAATGGGCTCTTTTGTTGCTTTCTTAAAATTCTTAATGCCTTTTCCTAAACCGGCACCGATTTCAGGCAACTTACCCGCGCCGAATATAATAAGGATAATCACCAGAATTATTATCAATTCCGGCATTCCTATACCACCAATCATGATTCAAGCTCCTCGTTTTGTTCATGGTGTTAACAAAAAATTCATCAAATCAGGTCATTAGCATTTAACCTGTACGAAGTCAATCATTAAGGATCTATGTGAGCACACCATAATGTTTCAATTTTGTAACAAATTATTCGCATTTTGTCTGGGTCATGGAAATTTTAATGAGAGCATAGATTAGTGCCCGACCGAAAACCGTAAATTTTGCCGATCACTTCGTTGGCCGCAAATCTTAATCCTCGAAATACTCCATGTATTCCTCCGGTTAAAATTTGCGCCCGCCTTGTACTCGACAAAATTTCCAAGTTTTCGTTCAGACAATAGATTAACCATTGACTATAAAAACTGAGCCTGCTAA
>JAQYWJ010000034.1 GCA_030145005.1 Desulfobacter sp.
GCCATGACCGGGGACGGGGTCAACGATGCCCCGGCTCTCAAGGCCGCTGATGTGGGTATTGCCATGGGGAGGCAGGGGACAGATGTGGCCAGGGAGTCGGCTCAGATCATTCTTCTTGATGATAATTTTGCTTCTATTGTTGCGGGCATTGAAGAAGGGCGGACCGTGTTCGAGAATATCAAGAAGTTCACCAACTATGTCCTGGTGAGCAACGGCCCGGAAATCCTTCCTTACCTTCTCTATATTCTTCTGCCGGTACCCCTGGCTCTGAATGTGATTCAGATTCTCTCTATTGATCTCGGCACTGACATTATCCCCTCCATGGCCCTGGGCCAGGAGCCGCCGGATCCCGAGACCATGAACCAACCGCCCCGGCTTCGAGAGCAGGGCTTGCTTACCCTTCCCCTGATTATGCACAGTTATCTCTTTCTTGGTCTCTTGGAAGGCCTTTGGTCTCTGGGGCTTTTTTTCTATGTCCTGACGAGTGGAGGATGGCGGTTCGGAGAGGAGCTGGCTACAACGGATCCCCTCTACCACTCGGCCATGGGCATTGCCCTGTCCACCATTCTCCTGATGCAGATCGGCAATCTCTTGGGGCGTCGTTTTGCCAGGCGCTCCGGGCTTGATAGGGGTATTTTTAAAAACAGGCTGATGCTTTTGGGTATTGTCATCCAGGTGGTCTTTTCCTGGGCCACCCTCTATTTTCCGCCTCTACAGAAAATCCTTAATACCGGCCCGGTTCCGTTGACCATCTATTTTCTGGCCTGGTTCGGGATTATCCTCATCTTCGGCAGTGATTATCTCAGAAAACGATATTTGGAAAACAGAGAGAGAACATCTTTTGCCGAGCGTTAAAACCCCTGCTATTGAGAGAGGTCCGGTGTGACGAATGCGGCCATGAATACCTCTTTCTGTTTGACCGGAAACTATTGGCAAAATTGTCTGTCCGCGCCTGGAACGTCATTAAAAGGTATCTCCAATCAAGTGTGGATGATAAAAATCCCGTGCCCGGCGCCAATATCGCGGTACAGACCTATGGAAACTTTCTGAACTTCAACTCTCATCTGCATGCAATTGTTTCCGACGGCTGTTTCTCAAAGGATGGTGATTTTCACATGGATCCGGGCTTCATGTTGGAAGACCTGGAAGAGATCTTTCAGTACGAGATGCTCAAGATGCTCAAAAAAGAGGTCAAGATAACGGATGCCGTTATCGAAAATATGCTTTCATGGCGCCATTCAGGTTTCAATTGAAAAAACCGGCACTGACCACTTTTGTTGACCGGCTACTTAACCCGTTATTGGAAAAAGCTTGGTTCTGTATTTTAGAAAACCGCTTTGAAAAGGGCTTAAAAATACCAGGCCAAGGTACCAATCAGAATATCAATTCCGTCGTTAGGCTCTTTTAAAGCGGCGTTGGAATAGTGCATGTAGCGGAAACTGATATCCACATTTTTAATTCTGATACCGGCCCCAACTCTGTCTTCAAACTGAAGATTTGAGGACAGATCCCTGTCATTGATAGTATAATCATCCAGACAGGCAACACCAATCCCCACCTCTATATATGGATACCAGGTCGCATTTCCTGCATGAAAGACGTATTGAAAGACCGGAGAAAATGCCACTGCATTAACATCGTCCCCATCGTGCTCCCAGCGGTTATAAGACAGTTCAAAATAACCGCGCACATAACCAATTTTGCTTTCAAGCCATTTTACATCCCACTGTTTTAAAAGCCCTGCACGATAAATATCAATACTGTCTGTACTTTGACCATATCCCAATGAAACACCCCATCCGCCAAGACCGGAAAGATCCTGGGCTGCGACATAGGTACTTGTACCAATAAAACAAACTAACAAAAACAGAACTCTTTTCATCCTCATCCTTTCTTGCGAAACCTGTTCTTGCACCGAAAAGACGCGTTAGCGGCACCCTTGAATATAAAAATAAATTTAATAGGGGTTACACTATTCTCGTAAAAAAATAAACAGTTGCCATAAATTTTTTCTTACCGAAAAATCATCTGGGGCAATTATGTCCCACGAACAGAACAAAAGCCCTAAACACGGCAACTTTCATTCAGAAACCAAATCAGGTTTACCCTTGACATAAAATTGGGGGGAGTTTATATCCTTCTATCAATTGCGCAAATTAACCCGTTGACAATTTATAAATAGAGATTAATACACCGTGAAACAGACTATAAAAAAAAACCGGGATCAACTGTTGGACAGCTGGTTTCATGCCACCATCAATACCTATCCTGCAGAATCTGCAAGGATTTTGGGCAAAAAATCCGATCGTTTTGACAATCCGATAGGGTCCGCCACCCGGGAAACCCTTGAAGATGTTTTAAACCTTATTACAGAAAATTTCAGCAGGGAAAGTCTTGAAAAAGCCCTGGACCCGGTCATTCGGATTCGTGCAGTTCAGGCATTCGACCCTGCAAATGCCGTAAGTTTTGTGTTTGCATTAAAAGAAATCGGTGAAAGCGTCATTGAAAAGGCTGATATAATAAAATTTTATCGCCTGGTGGACGAAATTGCCCTGGCCGCTTTCAACCGGTACATGAAATGTAGAGAGGATGTTTTCCTTTTAAAGGCCACGGAGAGCAAGCGACGCATCCATCGGGCCTTTGAGAGGGCAGGTTTAGTAGCGGAGCTGTCAGAGGGCGACCTCTTAGGCTCCAAACAATCTTAACATGTATGGCGCGACAATTGCGGGTCATACATAAAATAATGAGGTGGTTATAACATGAATCAAAGGTACTTGATCCCCCTTACTGCTGTCTTTCTGCTCTTCCTGTTGGCTTACGCAGGGGTTGAGGGACTTGGGCTTCAGGTGGTCTTTGGTGTACTAATTCCGTACTTGGCAATTGCCGCATTCCTGATTGGCTTTGTGATCAAAGTCAAGGGATGGGCAGCCTCTGCCGTGCCGTTTAGGATTCCTACAACCTGCGGCCAGCAGAAATCTTTGCCATGGATTAAACAGAACACCATTGACAACCCGAACACATCAGCCGGCGTTTTTGTAAGAATGCTCCTGGAAATTTTTGCTTTCAGGTCATTGTTCCGAAATACAAAGGCGGCGTTTAACCGGAATGTTTCCAACAAACTCACCTATTCCTGGGAACTTTTTCTGTGGGTAGGTGCGCTTGCATTCCACTACGCATTCCTAGTAGTTCTTCTCAGGCACTTAAGATTTTTCACTGCGCCTGTTCCCGGATTCATTCAGTTGCTGGAATATTTTGACGGCATTATACAGCTTGGTCTTCCCGGGCTATTCGTTTCCGGTCCTGTGCTTCTGTTGGCAACACTTTTCCTTTTAAGCCGCAGAGTTCTTGATGCAAAAGTCAGCTATATCTCCCAGGCTTCTGATTATTTCCCCTTGTTCCTGATCATCGGCATTGCCGCCACCGGCATTGCCATGCGCTATTTCACGAAGGTGGATATCATCGGCATCAAGGAAATGACCATGGGACTGGTTACCTTCCATCCCCACATTCCCGAAGAAGTCGGTGGGCTGTTCTACGGCCATCTTTTCCTTGTGAGCATCCTGTTCGCCTATTTTCCCATGAGCAAACTGATGCACATGGGCGGCATCTTCTTAAGCCCCACCCGGAATATGGCCAACAACACCCGTGCCAAACGGCATGTTAACCCTTGGAACTATGATGTGCCCATCCATACATATGAACAGTATGAGGACCACTTCAGAGACAAAATGATTGAAGCCGGACTGCCGGTGGATAAAAAGGAGTGATAGATGGCTGACGAACTTACACCGGATGAAGCATTAGACAAAATTGACTTTAGTCCCCGGTCTAGCTCCGAGCCTAGAAACTGGCTGGACACTACCAAATCCGTTCAGATCCGGCCAGGTATGTATTGCTATGCAGCCAAACCGGAAAGTGTTGAGACCTTGGGCCTTCCTAATGCCAGGCAATGGAACCCCCTGGAGGATGACTGGAAACTGCCGGAAAACTGGCAGGAAATCCTGCACGAGGGAATCAAGGAACGGCTGGAGCGTTTCCGTACCTTTAAAATATTCATGGACATCTGCGTGCGCTGCGGCGCCTGTGCAGATAAATGCCATTTTTTCCTGGGAACCGGCGATCCCAAAAACATGCCGGTACTGCGGGCCGAGTTGCTGCGGTCTATTTACCGCAATGACTTTACCTTTGCCGGTAAGCTCCTGAAAAATATCCCAGGTGGCAAGCGCCTGCTAGGTTCCAGGGAAATGAGTCTGGAAGCACTCAAGGAGATGTGGTACTACTTTTTTCAATGTACGGAATGCCGACGCTGTTCAGTGTTCTGTCCCTACGGCATTGACACGGCTGAAATCACCATCATAGGCCGCGAGTTGCTCAACCTTTTGGGCTTGAATATTGACTGGATTGCAACACCGGTTTCAAATTGCTACCAGACCGGTAACCACCTTGGCATCCAGCCCCACGCCTTCAAGGACATGCTCGATTTCTTTGTCGAAGACATTGAGGACATCACAGGCGTCGACTGTACGCCCCAGTACCAGAAAAAAGGCGCAGATATCCTTTTTATTACGCCTTCAGGTGACGTATTTGCCGATCCCGGCACCTACACCTGTCAGGGCTATATGATCCTGTTTAAATATCTCAAAGATAAATACGGACTGGATGTCACCTGGTCAACCTACGCTTCCGAAGGCGGCAACTTCGGGTTCTTTACCTCCCATGAGACCATGAAACGGCTCAACGCCAAAATGTACGCCGAAGCAAAACGTCTGGGCGTTAAATGGATTCTGGGCGGGGAATGCGGTCATATGTGGCGGGTTATTAACCAGTACATGGACACCATGAACGGCCCTGCCGATTTCCTTGAAGTGCCGGTGAACCCCATCACGGGTACCCGGTTTGAAAATGCCGCATCTACCAAGATGGTTCATATCTGCGAATTCACAGCCGATTTGATCAAACACGGCAAGCTCGAACTTGACAAGAGCCGTAATTCCAACCGGGTCCTGACCTTCCACGACTCCTGCAACCCTGCCCGTGGTATGGGACTTCTGGACGAACCCAGGTATTGTATCCAGGCATGTGCGGACCAGTTTTATGAAATGCCGCCCAACACCATCCGCGAACAGACCTTCTGCTGCGGTTCAGGTGCCGGGCTCAATGCCGGCGAAAATATTGAATTGAGAATGGCCGGTGCCCTTCCCCGGGCCAATGCCGTTAAATATGTTCATGAGAAATTCGGGGTCAACTCTTTAGCCACCATCTGCGCCATTGACAGGGCAGCACTTCCCACCATGTGTGAATACTGGGTGCCTGAAGTTGATGTCATCGGCGTTCACGAACTTGTGGGCAATGCGTTGATTCTGCCGGGTGAAAAGGAAAGAACCGAGGACCTGAGAATGGAACCCCTGCCCGGGGTAGAGGAGGAATAAGATGAGTAAAAATATGATTATGGCAGGACTTGTGGTATTTGTGCTCGCCGTTCTTTCTCCGTTTTGGTTCAACTTGATCACAAGCACACAGGCAGCGCCTAAACCGGAACTGTTGGGAAAAGCAGCAACAGTGAAGAAATGTGTTCTGGACAAATATGAAATGCGGGCAGAGCATATGTACCTGTTGGATGTGTGGCGGGATTCTGTTGTACGCGACGCCGACCGCAAATACACCGGAACCAACGGCGAGACCTTTAACATGAGCCTGTCCACAGGTGAAAACTCCTGCCTGGGCTGCCATGAAGATAAAGCGAAATTCTGTGACAGCTGCCACGAATATGCCTCTGTGAGCCCCTATTGCTGGGAGTGTCACACCAACCCCAAGGAGATTAAATGATGATAAAGAGCAGAAGAAGCTTTCTTAAAGTAGCGGGTATTGCTGCCATCGGAATGGGTGCTGCTCCGGTAATGAATCTTGCCGCATCAGAACCCCACGGCAGCGCCCAACCGAAAACAGAAAAAAACGAAGAGACCCTGCATGCCGAACGCTGGGGGATGGTCATTAACACCTCCAAGCTGAACGAAGAAGTTGTTGAAGCGATCAAAGAAGCCTGTCATAAGTCCCATAACGTACCGGATTTCACCATTGAGCCGGACGCTGAGAAATATTCCGGCACCCGTCCGGTCAGGGATGGGCAGGAAATTAAATGGATTTGGGACGAACATTTCCACTATGCCTTTCCGGATAAGGAAGATGAATTTTTGGCTGAAAAATTCCATGATCTTCCCTTCCTTGTGACCTGCAACCATTGTAAAAACCCGCCCTGTGTCCAGGCATGCCCCACCCAGGCAACGTTCAAACGGGAAGACGGCATTGTCCTTATGGACTACCACCGCTGCATCGGCTGTCGATTCTGCATGGCGGCCTGTCCATACGGTTCAAGAAATTTCAACTTCAGAGATCCGCGTCCCTTCATTGAAGAGACAGACCCGGATTTCCCCACCCGTACCAAGGGTGTGGTTGAAAAATGCAACCTGTGCGCCGAACGTCTGGCCAAAGGTGAGCAGCCCCATTGTGTGGAAGCAAGCGAAGGCGCCATCGTCGTCGGAGACCTGGAAGATCCTGAATCTGAAATCAGAACTCTTCTGGCCGAACATTATACAATCAGACGTAAACAATCCCTGGGTACCGAACCCAGTGTTTACTACATCGTTTAAGAGAGGCGACTATGCTTGAGATAGCTATTCAAGGAAGTAAAAAATATTGGTTGTGGATTGTCCTTTTGCTCGCTGTCATGGGCGCAGGCGCCATTGCTTACGCTGATCAGTTCCTGAACGGTCTGCAGATCACGGGCATGAGCCGGGACGTCTCCTGGGGCTTTTATATCGCCAATTTCACCTTTCTTGTGGGTGTTGCCGCAGGTGGTGTTATGGTGGTTATCCCTTATTACCTGCATGATTATGAACGGTTCCACAGAATTACGATTTTAGGTGAATTCCTGGCGGTTGCCTGCCTGGTCATGTGCCTGCTGTTCATTGTTGTGGACTTAGGCCAACCCATCCGTATGCTGAATGTGCTCTTGTACCCCACCCCCCACTCCATGCTTTTTTGGGACATGATTGTTCTCAACGGGTATCTGTTTTTGAACATTGTTGTGGGCTGGAAGGTGCTTGAAGCTGAAAGAAACCAGATAGAACCGGTGTGGTGGACAAAACCCCTTGTGTATCTCTCCATCCCCTTTGCCATCGGCATCCATACAGTAACCGCCTATCTATACTGCGGTCTGCCTGGTCGCGGGTTCTGGCTGACGGCCATCCTGGCCCCCAGATTCCTGGCATCTGCATTTGCTGCAGGTCCTGCGTTTCTGATCATCCTTTGTTACATTATCAGAAAATTCACCAAATTTGATCCAGGCTGGGAAGCCATGCAGACCTTGTCAAAAATTGTCTGCTACGCCATCATTGCCAACCTGTTCTTCTTTGCTTGTGAAGTTTTCGTGGTTTACTACTCCGGCATCCCCGGTCATCTGTCCCATATGCAGTACCTGCTGTTCGGTCTGCACGGCCACAACATGATGGTGCCCTGGATGTGGAGCGCCCTGATCCTTATGGGTTTAGGCGCCATTTTCCTGCTGATTCCCAAACTGAGAAACAATCGCGCCCTGTTGCCTGTTACCTGCGCCATGATATTTTTCGGTGCCTGGATCGACAAGGCTCTTGGCATGATCGCCGGTGGTTTTGTTCCTTCTCCGCTGCATCACGTGAATGAATATGCCCCCACACTCCAGGAAGGGATTATTGCTCTGGGTGTATACGGCGCAGGCCTTTTTGTACTGACCATCCTGTACAAACTTGCCACTACAGTTAAAGAAGAGGTTCGCGGATAGTTTAGAAACGTTTATCTGCGATATTTAGCTGATATTATTAAGGGGGGCTTTTTCATAAAAGTCCCCCTTTTTGTTTTACCATGAAGAGCATGAAGAATAGATACCCAAAAATAAACCTTCATGTCCTTCATGCGCTTGTATGGTTTTAATTTTGAACTATATTAACTTTATGACATTGATTCCGGAATCCTTTGTGGAAGACCTGAAAAACAGAATTCTTGCAGCCCTTTTTTCAAAAAATACAGATCAGCTTAAAATTCTAATTGGTTATGCCACGGACACGGCAAAAAATCCGGAGATCGGCGAAACTAATGAAAAGTATTTACGCCAGGCGCTGACCGCCCTTATCCGGCACAAACATCTGCTTGATAAGGCAACTGGCCTAAAACAACAGACAAAGCATCTTAAAAATTTACTTGCAGACAAAGTCCGTCTGGCTGAACCCGGCCACATGGAATATGATGCGTGGAAAAAATGCCTGGACCTTGCCCCCTGGCAGCATCCTTATATATTCAGTGAGGCCATTACCTTTCAGATGACTTCGGGATGCTCCAATTTCTGCCGGCGGTGCAATGAGTGGGCTTTGCCAAAAGTCCGGGGTCATTTCAGCTTCGCTGCGGTGAATACATTTATTGATACATTTCTGGCACATGGGAACAGGGACTTAGCCCTCTACGGCGGATCAGATCCCCTGGACTGGTGTGACTTTCCCCATGACATCACCCATGTGTTGAACCGTCTTGGAAAGACCTGCCAATTCAGTCTGCTGACTAAAATACCAAGGGGGAAAGGCGACCTTGCAAAAGCCCTGATAAAGGCCGGCATCCCCATGTCTGTCAGCCTGACCGACCGCAACCGGGACAGAATTCTCTGTCTTGAAAAGCAGATGGGACAATCCTTTACCAAACAACATGCCACTGCCGATCTTCTGATCCCGGCCGGTCTGGATGAAGATTTTTCCACGGTCAAGCCCTCCATTACAGACAGCTACGGCACTGAAATTTCCCTGGACGGATGTTTCGCCGTCATCCCGGCATTTACCAGTGCATTGCACCCCTTTGGCCATAAAAAAATCAGGATCACGGCCCAAAGCACTTTTATCCCCAGAAAAAAAATCGGCCGCCCTGCCCTTTTAGTGGATTATTTCAAACCCCTTGAAGTGCTCACAGAACAAGGTCCATCCATTTTACCTGGGCTTTTGGATGTTCAGGTGGAAAATATCCTTTGTGATAACGGCCGGGATGAACTGACCCCGCCGGGCATGAGAAGCATCAGGGAATATTTTGATGTCTTTTCGGACAGGGCCCGGCTCAAAAGAAAAAGCCTGACTCCTGCGGTGGTCAAACGAATAAAAAACAAATATCTGCACGCCACCGGTTTCCGTGATCTTTCTTCCGACAAGCAGACAGCCATGAAAAACGAAATCCTTGACCATGTCCGGTTTACAAGAAAAGATATCGTTGCACGGGCAAGGACCTGCAGTATATCTTTTTTCCTTGCCGCCATTCATGCCTATATTCAGGATCAGCCCATAAAATGCCGGATTATCCGGCATCTGACCCTGCAAGAGTATATGCAGCTTAGGGAAAGGTTCCGAAACCTTGACCCAGCCCCCATTGCAGAAAGGCTTGAAAACCCGGACACCGATCCATGGCTCCTGTTCAGGTATTATGCCTTAACCCTGGTTCATAATGGACCGACAAAGCAGGTAGAGGCGTTTATCCAGGCCTGCCCCGCAACATTTCATCCGGAAAAGGACCGGTTTATTCCGGCAGATTTAGGCCCATGATCAAAATAAAAACACCCATCTGCTTATTTTTTAAGCTGCCTTCTTCGTTACGCCAAATGAAAAAACCGATTCTCTGCAAATATTGCAGGGTATGATGCCGTTGCTGTTCACAGGGAGGCTACCCGGCTCCTGGAGCTGAATCCGGATAAAATCCCGAATCTTTTTCAAGCCTGAAAACCTTGATCCGTGTTCCTACGGTTTTGTGGTCAGAGGAAGTCGATAAACTTCCTCTGATTCAATGAGGTGGAAGGCCGTTCACAACGGAGACGGCCTTCTGCCTTCAGGGGATCAACCTTTCAGGTCAGCATGGTATTCCTGCAGGGATTTCACCTTGCTGGTTTCGTTTCTACGCGCTGCAATGCCTTTCGCGGCTGCCACCGCAGCCGGCGTGGTGGTAATGTTCAAAATATTGTATTGAATGGCAGACTTGCGGATATAGGAGCTGTCGTTCTGGCTCTGCCGGCCGCTGGGGGTGTTGATGACCAGGTGAATATTTCCGTTTTTGATCTCATCGATGAGATTGGGCCGGTCATCCCCCAGTTTATTTACCAGGTTGCAGTCGATGCCCTGTTCCACCAGAAACGCGTAAGTACCTTGGGTGGCAACGATGGTGAAGCCCAGGTTTTTGAACAGTCGCACCGCCTCAAGAGCTGCTTGTTTGTCACGGTCTGCGATGGTGAACAACACGCTGCCGTCAAGGGGAAGGGGAAGCTGGATCGCCTGCTGGGATTTGAAAAACGCGTGCCCGAAACTGTCGGCCATGCCCAGAACCTCTCCAGTGGAGCGCATCTCCGGTCCGAGCACGGGATCCACTTCGGGAAACATGTTGAACGGAAAAACCGCCTCTTTGACGCCGAAATGGGGAATGCTTTGATGTCTCAGCTCCAGCTTTTCGATGGTTTGGCCAAGCATCAGTTGGGTGGCCAGGCGGGCCATGGAAATATTGCACACCTTGGACACCAGGGGTACGGTTCGAGAAGCCCGGGGGTTGGCCTCGATGATGTAAACCGTATCGTTGTAGATGGCGTACTGGATGTTCATCAGTCCGACCACGTTGAGTTCCGAGGCAATGGCTTTGGTGTAGTCCGTTATGGTTTCAACGTGTCTGGGGGAAATGCTCACCGGCGGAATCACACAGGCGGAATCCCCGGAATGGATACCGGCAAGTTCGATATGTTCCATCACACTGGGCACAAACACCTCCTTACCGTCGGAGATGGCATCTGCTTCCGCCTCGATGGCGTTGTCCAGGAACTTATCGATGAGAATGGGGCGCTCGGGTGTGACATCCACGGCTGCCGCCATGTAATGCTTGAGCATCTCATCGTCGTGGATGACCTCCATGGCACGTCCGCCCAGAACATAGGAGGGCCGAACCATCAGGGGATAGCCGATGGTATCGGCAATATTCAGGGCCTCTTCAACATTGACGGCCATTCCGGCTTTGGGCTGGGGAATGCTCAGTTTGCGCATAATTTTGCGAAAACGGTCCCGATCTTCGGCCAGATCTATGGTCTCCGGCGTGGTTCCAAGGATTTTTACACCGGCCCGGGCCAGCTCATCGGCGATATTCAGTGGGGTCTGTCCCCCGAACTGAACGATCACCCCTTCGGGTTGCTCCTTTTCATAGATGCTCAGCACATCTTCCACGGTCAGGGGTTCAAAATAGAGCTTGTCCGATGTGTCGTAATCCGTAGAAACCGTCTCCGGGTTGCAGTTGACCATGATGGACTCATAACCGGCATCACGTATGGCGAAGGCGGCCTGAACACAGCAGTAATCAAACTCAATTCCCTGGCCGATACGGTTGGGACCGCCACCCAGCACCATGATTTTTTTGCGGTTGCTCACCGCTACCTGATCCGGGGCGTTGTAGGTGGAGTAATAATAGGCGGCATTGTCAACGCCGCTTACCGGTACCGGTTCCCATGCCTCTGCAAGTCCAAGGGAAAGCCGTTTTTCCCGAATTTCGGCTTCGGGCAGATCAAGCAGCCGGGCCAGGTATTTATCGGCAAAACCGTCCTTTTTGGCCTGGATCAACAGGGCATCCGGCAGGACCCGACCCCGGTATGAAATGATCTCTTCCTCCAGATCCACCAGCTCCTTCATCTGCTCGATCCACCAGGCCTTGATATGGGTCTTGTCGATAAGGGTCTGGATATCAACACCCTTTCGCAGGGCTTCGTACATGATAAACTGACGTTCGCTGCTGGGCCGGTTCAGCATGTCCATGAGCTCTTCCAGGGATTTTTCGTTGAAATCCTTGGCAAATCCCAGCCCGGATCGATCGATTTCAAGACTTCGGATCGCTTTCTGGAGGGCTTCCTTGTAGGTTTTGCCGATGGACATCACCTCCCCCACGGCCCGCATCTGGGTGCCGAGAACATCTTCCACCCCTTCAAATTTCTCAAAGGCCCAGCGGGGGAATTTGACCACCACATAATCGCCGGAAGGCGTGTACTTGTCCAGGGTCTTGTCCCGCCAGTAGGGAATTTCGTCCAGGGTCAGGCCGCCGGCCAGAAGAGAAGAGACAAGAGCGATGGGAAAACCCGTGGCCTTGGAGGCCAGGGCAGAGGAACGGGATGTGCGCGGATTGATCTCGATCACCACCACCCGGCCGGTTTTGGGATCATGGGCCATCTGAACATTGGTGCCGCCGATCACTTCAATGGCTTCCACAATATCATAGGCATACTTTTGCAGTTTTTGCTGGAGGGCCTCATCAATGGTGAGCATGGGGGCGGTACAGAAACTGTCGCCCGTGTGAACCCCCATGGGATCCACATTCTCGATAAAGCAGACGGTGATCATCTGGTTTTTGGCATCCCGAACAACTTCCAGTTCCAGTTCTTCCCAGCCCAGCACCGACTCTTCCACCAGGATCTGGTTGACCATGCTGGCCGCAAGGCCACGGGCCGCAATGGTTTGAAGCTCCTCACGGTTATAGACCAGCCCCCCGCCGGTGCCCCCCATGGTGTAAGCCGGCCGGATCACCACCGGATACCCCAGCTCCTCGGCAATATCTTCGGCGTCTTCAACCGTATTGACCGTCTGGCTCCTGGGCATCTCAATGCCCAGCTGCTCCATGGTCTGTTTGAAGGCGGTACGGTCTTCCCCCCGCTTGATGGCGTCCATATCCACTCCGATAACCTTGACCCCGTATTGTTCGAGGACACCGGCCTCGTGAAGTTCAGAAGAGAGGTTCAATGCCGACTGACCGCCCAGGTTGGGCAGCAGGGCGTCGGGCCTTTCCTTGTCGATGATCCGGGTCAATGTCTTGAGATTCAGCGGTTCAATATAGGTGATGTCTGCGGTACCGGGATCGGTCATGATGGTGGCCGGATTGGAGTTGACCAATACGATTTCATAGCCAAGACCGCGCAACGCTTTGCAGGCCTGGGTACCGGAATAATCAAATTCACACGCCTGGCCGATGATGATGGGCCCGGATCCAATAATGAGTATTTTGCTGATATCATTTCGCTTGGGCATAAGTCTTCCTTGGTTTATAAGTCGGTTATATGTTTTTGAACTTTTGAAGCTGTCACCATAGCATTGTCACGCCCACCCAAAGGTTTATAATTGGGGTATGGTCACAATTTGGGCCACCTATGAATAAATGGCCTGTAATTCAGAAAAGATTTGTCCAGTTTCCGGCCAAGGTTATAATCAAGCCCCAAAAATTTAAGCCACCTATAGCACATCCACCCCCCGAAGAGGAATAGGGCCTTTCCGATAAATTTTTGCATTCAAGGGGTGGTGGATGTTATAATGCCCAATATTGGAGACCATGCCAAAACAGGGGCTGAAAGTTACGAAGCCATGACCGATAGCAACAGGGGGCTCATTTAACAATTCGGCAAAAACTGTTTGACTCAAATCGAGCCCCCCTGATATACACACAACATTTTGTGTATATATCAGGGGGGTGGTAATATTCGGTACGTTAAACAAAAACCAAGTCCCTATCCCTGTATACAAGTAGTCCGCTACCCAAGCCTAAAGTGTTTGGGCTTGGGTAGGCAAGCCCCATGCTGACCAGCTTAAGTGCTTCGAGCACTACGTTAGATCGGAAATAGGTACTTGGGGCGCTTGCCGGCCCCGGGCTCTACGGTAAGTAGTTAAACAGGTCTAAGGGGTTAAGCCGGTGCTGCTTGCGTCAAACCCGGTCATAACTTTAGCGAGGCAAACTTTACCCCGGAAACGGGTGTTCTCAGCTCTGGCATATGGCTGTTTAATATTATATGCCTTTTTACAAAAACGGCGTGCTAAAGCACTGTTTCCTCCCAAGGCTGAAGGCTTGGGTTTCCACAGCTAAAGGAAATTTTTATGAAGTCTTATTTGCCTTTCATCGTGATAAGTATTTCACTGCATGAAAAAATATTTTAAACCAGTTTATATAATCAACCAGGAATTTTGCTATGTCAGTTGAAGAAAATGTCTGCCCCAAATGTAATTCACCTTATGCCTATCCCGATGGCCTCTTGTGGATATGCCCTGAATGTGCTCATGAGTGGACACCTGATCAGGCTTCTAATGAAGCCTCGGAAGACGCCCCACGATTCCTTGATGCCAATGGTAATCCTTTGCAGGATGGAGATACGGTTACCACCATCAAAGATCTTAAGGCCGGGAAGGACACAATGAAATTGGGTACGAAAGTAAAAAATATCAAACTCCTTGATGATCCTGTAAATGGCCATGATATTTCCTGTAAGATTGCAGGTTTTGGCGCTATGTACCTTAAATGTTCTGTTGTTAAAAAGGCGTAAATGAAAAGGCCTTGGAAAGCCTTTGGGCTTATAATATTGATTGACACTACGGGCAAATAGTTATAATATGCAGAGTTTTTTTTAAGTACCCGATATATGATGTCAGATTGTAAGGAGATAAACCCATGTATGCAGTAATCAAAACCGGGGGCAAACAATACAAGGTCCACGAAGATCAGGTTTTAAAAGTTGAAAAGCTTGAGGGTAGTGAAGGATCGGAAATTGAGTTTAATG
>JAQYWJ010000235.1 GCA_030145005.1 Desulfobacter sp.
CCAGGCAGCATCAGTCACGTCCCGGTGTGATGGTTTGGGGCTCAAAATTTAATGTGGCAAAATAGTCGTCCATGGTCTCTGCCCGGCGAATCAGTTCAATGCTGCCGTCGGTCTTAAGCAAAAGCTCCTTGGGACGAAGATGCCCATTGTAATTAAAGCCCATGGCATGTCCGTGGGCTCCGGTGTCGTGGATAATCAGGATGTCTCCTTCCCGGGTTTCGGGCAACTGCCGTTGGATGGCAAACTTGTCATTATTCTCACACAGCGCACCTACCACATCCACTGTTTTTAAAGGGGCGGATTCCGGCTTGCCGTTGATATGTATGTGATGGTAGGCGCCATACACCCCGGGACGCATCAATGACGACATGGAAGCATCCACGCCCACATAGTTGCGGTAGGTGTTTTTATGATTGATCACCGAGGTGACAAGGACGCCGTGGGGACCGGTGATAAACCGGGCGCTTTCCATATACAGTTTGGGTACCCAACCGTTTTTCGCTTTAAAGGTCTCAAAGGCACCGATGATGCCGCCGGCCATGCCTTCAAGGTTGAATGTTTTGGCATCCGGGGTGTAGGGAATGCCTAAACCGCCGCCGATATTGATGAATTCAAACCGGATGTTAAGAGTACGGCTTATATCTTCAGCCAGCTCCAGCAGCATTTCCGCCGTGTCAATCATGTATCGGTAATTAAGCTCATTGGAGGCCATCATGGTATGCAGACCAAATCGCTTGACGCCAAGGCCCAAGGCCTGGCCATAGGCTGAAAAGATCTGGTCCCGGGTCAGGCCGTATTTGGCTTCTTCAGGTTTGCCGATAATGTCGTTTCCCTGGCGTGTCGCGCCGGGATTGTATCTGAAACAGAGCAGATCAGGTATGGCCGGCAGTTTGGCAATCAGGGTGATGTCATCCAGGTTTATGATGCTGCCATCCTGGTCCATGGCGGCTTTCAGCTGTTCCCGGGTGGTGTTGTTGGAGGTAAACATGATATCTTCGGCATTGCTTCCTACTTTACGGGCCAGCTCTATTTCCGGCACAGAAGAGCAGTCAAACCCAAACCCCTGAGCTTTGAGAAGTGCCATCACCGTAGGATTTGGCAGGCCTTTTACGGCAAAATATTCCTTGAATCCGTCAATGGGGGCAAACGCTTTGTTCAGGGTTTGGCAGGTTTGAATTATCCCGGTTTCATCGTAGATGTGAAAAGGTGTACCAAAGGATGCGACGGCATCCTGGACTACCGTTGACAGTCTCTCTTTGAATTCAGGTGACATGGGCATGGTAATAAATCCTTTTATATTAATACATTAAACGTCATCCGGCAGTTTAATCTTGGCACTTTCCTTGAACGTGGAAAGCGCAATAAACGTTTTGGTTGACTTTACGCTGCTTATATCGGCGATCCGGATTTGTATCAGTTCTTCCAGTTCCATGTTGCCGGACGCCTTTATTTTAATCATCAAAGTGTCTTCACCTGCCAGATAATGGACTTCCTGGACCTGTTCAATGGCTGCCAGCTGTTCGCCGGTTTCCCGGATCTTGGACGGGCGGGTCACCTGGATGCTGACAAAGGCGGTCATGGCACAGTCGAACATATTCGGGTTCAGGCGCACCTCGTAGCCCTGGATGATCTTTTTTGCCTCCAGCTTTTTAATCCGCTCAAGCACTGCGGAAGGGGCCATACCAATGGTTCTGGAAACCTCAACATTGGGGGTCCTGGCTTTTTTTTGCAAGATTTTAAGAATTTCCAGATCAATTTTATCCATAACAATAATATTTAATTTATGCTAAATTTATCATGTAAATTTCATTTACATGAAATAATATTCGATACTTTTTGTAAAGTCAAGAATATTATTCGTTATAAATACAAAAAAAGCAAATTAAGTTCTCTTAACGTAAATATCGCCGGAATCTTGGATAATTTGATTTTGGTTGATAAAATACGATGTTTCGTATACATGTAAATTTTAAGAAAATTCCGATTAACAAAGGGTGTTGAAATCGTTTGTACTATTGTCAATAAAATCAATAGCTTAATTCGAAAAGATCGGGTTTTATTTAACTTGCTAAAATTATTACCAATAATCCTTAAAATAGCCCATTGATTTCAACACCCTCTAACAACAGGTTGAGGTAGATGGACAAGGATCGCATTAAAATCCTGGTGGTGGATGATGAGGATGGTATTCTGGATGTCACCGAAGGATTCTTTGAAAGAAAGGGATACCATGTATATACTGCAGGAAACGGGGGAAAGGCCCTGGATATTGTCAACCGGGAAAAAATAGACTGCATTTTTACCGATATCAATATGCCTGTGATGGACGGACTCGAACTTGCCGAACAAATCCGCCAGATTGATAGAGCCCTGCCTGTTGTGGTGATGACCGGGTATCCTTCCCTTGAAAATACCATCCAGACCCTGAAAAACGGGGTTGTGGATTACCTGATCAAGCCGGTGAACCTTGAGCAGATGGAGTTGACTCTTCGCAGAATACTGCGTGAACGCGAACTTTTTGTTGAAAATCTGATTCTCAAGGAAGAGGTGGAACGTCGGGAGCGGTTGCACCAGCTCAATAACGAACTGGTCAAGAAAGTGGAGGAAGTCAATACCTTAAACCGGGTCATGGAGGATTTTGCCGCCATTGATTCCAGTTACGAAATTTTTAACAAGGTTGTCCGGTTAGGCGTCGAAGAACTCAAAGCGGACCTGGTCTTTTTTCATGTTTATTCAGAAGAGAATAGTTCCCTGATTCTTGTAGACAAGGCTGGTGCGGAAAATAAAAAATACCCGACATCCTATTCCATGGACATTCCGGAACAGGAAAAAGCATTTATCATAGAATCGTTGGGAAGCGATCACACGCCCTGTCTTATTGCAGATGCGTCCGGTATCCCATCAATGGAAGGGCAGGTACACTCCTTTATGGTTGCACCATTGAAAATCCGGGATAAGATTTTCGGCGTTGTTTCGGCTTATATTTTCCAAGGGCCACATTTTTTTGAAGGACAGGGTCTTTACTATTTAAGCTTTATCACCCAGAAAGCTGCCTCAGGTATTGAAAACATCGCTTTATATGAAAATATATATGAAAATCTGTTTTCCACCCTGTTTGCATTTGTTACCGCCCTTGAGGTCCGGGATCTTTATACCCGCAAGCACTCCTCCAGAGTGGCCAGACTCGCCCATATGATTGCCGAAGAAATGGGGTGTACTGAAGAAGAACTGGACATAATTAATGTGGCAGGCAGCCTTCATGATATCGGTAAAATAGGTATCAGGGATGATATCCTTTTAAAGCCCGGACGCCTGACCGAAGATGAATACGAAAAAATAAAAGAGCATCCTGCCATCGGCGCTGATATTATAAGCAAACTGGGTCTGTGGGGCGGGGAAGCGAAGATTATCCGGCATCATCACGAACGTTTTGACGGCACGGGATATCCCGACGGCCTTAAAGGAAAACAGATTCCTAAACTTGCAAGGATATTGTCCGTTGCCGACTGTTATGACGCCATGGCCTCGGACAGAGCCTACCGCAAGAAAATGGAGAAGAATGTTGTTCTTGACATAATAATTGAAAATTCAGGTACTCAGTTTGATCCTGATGTGGTGGATGTTTTTCTGCCGGTGGCGGCTCAGGACCTGCCGGATGATTTCTAGAGACACGCCCCCCCCCATTTTGTTTGCCTTTTTAT
>JAQYWJ010000035.1 GCA_030145005.1 Desulfobacter sp.
TTTTCCAGGGTTTTCAAAATCGTGCGGATGCGGCGGTCCATGGTCCGTTTATACTGACCGGCCACACCTGCCATTAAATAATAGGCAATCTCTTTATTATCATTAAACAGGTCCTGTAGCTCCTTCCCGTTCAGGGTTATAATTTCGCACGGTTCTTGGCAGATGGCCGTATAAGAGGCTCTTGCGTCAGAAAACATGGCTGATGACCCCAACGACCTGCCGGCCTGAAGAATATCAAAGATCACATCAATATCCTCATCCAAGGGAGCCTTCAACTCCACCTGCCCCATGACGATCATATAAAAAATATCAATATTTTCCCCTTGGGAAAACAGCAGGGTATCCTTGCCGTAAATATTGAGCTGGGCCAGCTCACTGATAATTTTCAACAGATGATCCGGCATGTCGGCAAGCATGTTTATTCGCTTGAGATCCTCAATTTTTATCATAGGTTTTTTCCTTCAGGTTAAAATATACATCAGTATAACAAACCCAACTGCTGTAGCAGCCCCTAAGCCAATGGGCATGGTCCCTTCCATGGCGTCGTTATAAAGTCTTAATTTTTTTAACTCCAGGTATCGTCCCCGGATACCGAAAACCAGCCAGATATTCACAGAGACAAACAGCATAATCCTGGCCGGGGCATCTTTGAAGATAAAGGCGGAAGCTGAAGCCACAGCCCGGACCACTTTTTCACATCCGGTATTTAAAGGATTCAAGATGCCGGCCAGGATATTGTACACTTTTTTTCCGCCTATGCGGTAAACCCAGTCTGCATCCAGGTTCACAGCCCGCTGTTCTGCAGGATAGATACCCGAGAGCAACAATAGGCAAAAAGCCAGTGCTGAGAAGAACAACAACTCCGTCTGGGCGAGAACATGGGAAATGCTGTAAGGTTCGTAATCCACCTGGAACGGCAGCACTGAATATAAATACTTGGGGAATGTTCCGATGAACACGCATAAAAAGGCTGCGATTCCCATGGCAATGAGCATGTTTAAAGGGGCTTCCTTGACCCTGTGTCCTGCATCATGGCCGAAAAAGGCAAAAAACGGGATCTTGATGCCGGCATGGTGAAATACACCGGCAGCAGCAAATAAAAGAACCAGCCAGACAAAGACCAGCGCTCCCTGCCCCTGGTCATGGGACATGTGCGCCACAGCCGACATGACCATGGATTTGGAAACAAACCCTGAAAAAAGCGGGAATGCGGAGATGGAGGCGGCTCCCACAATACAGAAAAGACAGGTCCAGGGCATGCTCTTATACAATCCGCCAAGGTCTGTGGCATTGATCTTACCGGTGCGGTGCATCACCGCCCCCATGGTCATGAAGAGCAACCCTTTGAACAAAATATCATTAAAGGCATGGGCACAGGCGCCGTTGACGGCAAGCTCGGTGCCGATACCGATGCCCACCACCATGAATCCCACCTGGTTGATCAGACTGTAGGCCAACACCCGTCGCAGATCATTTTCAATCACGGCATAGAAAATGGGAAAGGCGGCCATGCCCACACCGATCCAGATCAGAAGATCCGTCCCCGGGTAGAGCCTTGCCAGGGCATACACAGCCGTTTTGGTGGTGAATGCACTTAAAAACACGGTGCCGCCAATGGTGGCCTCAGGATAGGCATCCGTGAGCCAGGGATGCAGGATGGGCCAGGCACAGTTGATGCCGATACCGAAAAACATCAGCCAGGATCCCAGGCCGGACAGGGTCATCAGGGACATCTCCAGGGAGCCGGTGTGTGAATAGTGGAACACAATGCCTGCCAGCAGCACAAG
Source organism: Desulfobacter sp. (assembly GCA_030145005.1). GTDB lineage: Bacteria > Desulfobacterota > Desulfobacteria > Desulfobacterales > Desulfobacteraceae > Desulfobacter. The sequence continues at coordinate 1,788 of JAQYWJ010000035.1, forward strand.
TCCTCCGAACGCATGGACCAGAAGATAGCGAAAACCCGCTGCCTGGGCTTTGGGGGTTTTCCTGGACCAGATCAGCATGACCGATCCTAGGGTCAATGCCTCCCAGAAGACGAAAAAGGTGAAAAGATCACCGGCAAATATGGCTCCTAAAGCGGCACCGGCATAGAAAAAGCCTGCCACATACTCCACATCGTTTTTAAACCCTAAAATATAAATGACCGTAATAAAGGCAATAATATGAAAAATATAGCCGAACAAAAGACTTAACCGGTCAACATGGAGCAGCACCAGGTTGAACCCGCCAAAGACCAGCTGATGATAATCTCCCATTGGAATATGGATCAGGTTTAAAAACCCCACCACCGGAATGATAAGCATATAAACGGATTTGGCCCGTCCCTTGAAAAAGGGCACCAGCATGCCGCCCACCATGAAAATCAGTGCCGGCATCAGATCCGTTGCCATTGCAGTATTGGCAGCCATAACAGTTTCACTTGTCATAATAGTCCTCCTGCCGCTTTACCAGGGGCCGCAGCACATATTTGGAGACCAGTACCAGGATGACGCAGGCCACAAACCCGTAAAAGGAGTAAAACCCCCAAAAATTTTCCCACGCATAGGAGGCATGGTGGTGAATGACATGGTGTTTGGCCAGATAAAGGTACACCCCGTCCACAACAAGCAGACCCAGCACGCAAGCGAAAAAGACCGCCAGCAGCCGCTTTACATTTTTGGGATCGTCAAACAGATGTTTTTTCTCTTCCATGGGTGAAAATCCTTAAAACGGTGAATGGAATAAGATAAATGCCATATAAAGACAGGCAATGGTAAAAACCACCACGAACACGGGCTTATACCCCGGTACCGGGTCATGCTTTAATTCCATGAGTTCTTTGTCATGTTGTGTGTTCATTTATCTAACCTCCTGTAAAACCGGTTACGGCCAGGGTTGAAAGATTCAGAAACGGCTGGGGGGCAAAAAAGAGTATAAAGGATATCAATGCGGTGATCACCAGGGGCACCACGCACATCACAGGTGCTTCGTCAAACTTGCGTTCAAACATGGCCTCCTCCTGTGTGCAGAAAAACGCCTTGTAAAATATGGGCATGAAATAGGCGGCATTAAGAAGAGAAGAGGTTAAAAGCACAAAGAGCATGACGGCCTGATCCCCTTCAAGCGTGCCTAAAACCAGATACCATTTGCTGATAAAGCCACCCGTGGGCGGCAGCCCGATAATGGACATGGAGCCGATGAGAAAGGCGGTCATGGTGACGGGCATGCGATAGCCGATGCCCACCATCTGGCTTAAATATTTTTTGCCTGTGGCCACAAAAATGGCCCCGGCACAGAAAAACAGGGTAATCTTGCCAAAGGCATGCATGGTGATGTGCAGGATACCCCCGGTCATACCTTTGGGTGATAGAAGCGCTGCGCCAAGGACAATATAAGAGAGCTGGCCAATGGTGGAATAGGCCAGCCGCCGCTTGAACTCATCCTGGGACAGGGCAATGGCGGAACTGACCAGAATGGTCACCGAAGCAATAAAAGCCACAAGCCCGCCAAGGCCTAAAGAGGAGAGAAGCTCCACCCCAAAAATACCGGTCAGCACCCGGACAATGGAAAAGACACCCACCTTGACAACGGCCACGGCATGCAGCAACGCAGATACCGGGGTTGGCGCCACCATGGCAGCCGGCAGCCAGGAGTGTACGGGCATGATGCCGGCTTTGGCAAACCCGAAGACAAACATCAGCAGAAGAACGGTGGCGGAAGGTGTTGACAGGTCACTTTCAAAAATACCGGCTGCCGAAAATTCAAGGGTACCGGTGGCGTGGTAGCACCAGATCATCGCCGGCAACACAAGACCAATGGAGGTGCCGAGAATAAAGGTCAGATACTTGCGGCCGGACACCTTGGAGTTTTCATCCTGATGGTGCGTGACCAAAGGATAGGTGGCTAAAGACAAAATTTCATAAAAAAGATATAGGGTGAGGAGGTTAGCGGAAAATGCCGCCCCGATGGTGGCGGAAATAGCCAGGGCAAAAAAAGCGACAAACCGGGTTTGACTGTGTTCGTTAAGTCCGCGCATGTAGCCGATGGAATACATGGATGTGATAATGTAAAGTGATGATGCCACCAGGGCAAAGAGCATACCCAATGCGTCCACTCTTAGGGCAATGTCTGCGCCCGGTGCAATGGGAAACAGTGTCATCCCGATGCGGTTTTCATCCAGAACTGCCGGTACCATGGAGGCTACCAGGGTAAATGAGAGGATACCGGCAATGAAGGCCCAGGCTTCGCGGACATTGGGACGCCCCCCGGAAGAAACCAGTACCGGAATCACTGCCAGGGGGATCAACACAGCCAAAACAGGTTTGATCGATGTAATAAGTTCCATGTATACCTTTTCCCTCTAAACAGGCTCTAAGGAATGAGTCCGAAATAACTTAACCTGGGAGCGCGGGCGTCCCGCCCGCATCTTTACAAGACTTGCGGACATGCGGGCGGGACGCCCGCGCTCCCGGATATAGTAAAATGGGTAAATTATTTAAGACCCATTCCTAAGGATTGAGTAACGGCCAGATCAATCTGACAACAATGGTTTTGGAGTACAGCCCCACCACGATGAGGCTGATACCGGCAATGCCCAGAACCGCAAGGGATATGGCCGGAGCCTCCTGGATTGCCACGGTTGTGTGATGGCCGTGGGCATCGCTGCCAGGGCCATCATGGGTGTCGGGGGATTCAAAAAAACAGACCTCAAATACCTTGAAAAAAAGAACCGCACAGATCAAGGATGAAATGAGCAGGGCTGCGGCAAAATGCCAGGCCCCGGCTTCAAACGCCCCTAAAATCAGATACCATTTGGAGAAAAATCCGCAGGTGGGCGGTACCCCCACAATGCTGAAGGCAGCCAGAACAAACCCGGTCATGGTCCAGGGCATTCCGGCAAAAAGCCCTTTAAGATCCTTTATCTCCACCCGGTCCAGTTTATAAACCATATTGCCCACGGCAAGGAACAGGGCAAAGGTCATGATGCCGTCGTTCAGGATGTGAAGAACAGCGCCTGTTATGCCTGAGTCATTGCCAAGCCAGGCACCGCCAACCATATACCCGATTTCACACACAATAATATAGGCAAGCATCTTCTTTAGATTTGTCTGGGCCAGGGCCATGACACCGCCGGCCAGAATGGCGATGGTGCCAAGCCACACAATGGTATCGGCGATATGAAGCTTTATGAAAATATAATCCAGCCCAAATACCGTTATCATCAGACGCACCATGACATAGACCATAACCTTGGTCATCAGCGGTGCCACAATCCGTGCAAACCCCACCGGTGCATAGCTGTAGGCATTGGGCAACCAGACATGAAGGGGGAACAGGGCCATTTTGATAAACACCCCTACAATGCACAGGATGAAGGCGGTCAAAATCGTGGTGGAGTCCTGGATGTTTGGAATCATGGCGGCAAACTCAGCCATGTTCAGGGTGCCGGTTTTAATGTAGATGTACCCCACCCCTAAAAGATAGAACGAGGCCCCTATGACGCCCACAAAAACATAATTTAAAGCGGAAATCGGTCCTCTGTCCCTGTCGCCTAAGGCGATCATGGTGTAGGAACTTAACGAGGTGATCTCAATGAGGACGTACAGATTAAACAAGTCGCCTGTGGATGCCACACCGGTCAGTCCCACCACAAAAAGCAGATACATCACGTAAAAGGATGGGCTCCGGTCCGGCATCTCCTGTTTAACATTGGGCCAGGATGCCGCAAGATTTAAAAAGGCAATGGCTGTAATCAATACCAGGACCATGGCATTTAAGGTATCAATGCGGTACTCAATACCCATGGGCGGAGCCCAGCCGGCCATGTGGTAGGCAATGGGACCGTGACCTGCCACATAGATCAGATCCCAGACAGCTGCGGCACAGGAGATCCCTGTGGCAATCAGTGCAGCAGGATAGGTATACCGCTCCTGTACCCAGGCAAGAATCCCGGCAATAAAAGCCCCTAAAAGGGAAGCGATGACAACAACGGCTGGATAATGAATCATAATCTTATTTTTCCGATAAGCGCATTCTTAATTCATCTTCTTCCAGGGTGTGGTACCGCTGGTACACCCTGACACAAAGGGCCATGGCCACGCCGAAAGTGGCCACAGACACCACAATGGCGGTAAGCATGAGCACATGGGGCACAGGATTTATGTAATCAGCTGCATGAATGGCAGCCCCGTGCCCGCCATGGCCGTGATCCCCCATGATGATGGGGATGGTGGCATTGTGCTTGAACCCGATGGAAACATAGAACAAAATGATAGCGGTCTGAAAAATATTCATGCCCACCAGTTTTTTCATCAGGTTGTTCTTGGCAATCATGGCATAAAGACCGATCATCATTAAAATGATATAAAGCCAGTAATTGTATTTGGCGGCTATCAGCATGAACAATTCCGTCATATCGGCTCCTTAGGGCTATGGCCCTTACAATCCTTCGTCGTGTTTGCCTTCGGACACGATATTAATGTAAATGATGACCATGACTGCTGTGACGGCCATGCCCACACCGATTTCAACCCCGAGCATACCCAACGCCCTGATATGGTGCTCCCCGAAAATAGGGGCATATTTCTCATAATCCAGAAAGTTGCCGCCTAAAACCATGGCCACCACCCCAATGCCCATATAGACCAAGACCCCTGCAGCAGACAGAATTCCTAAAAATTTTTCACTCACCCGTTTGAGCAGATATTTCAGATTGTAGGAGATGGCCAAAAGGATGAGGCTGGAACCAAAAATTACGCCGCCCTGGAACCCGCCGCCCGGGGAAAAATCCCCGTGGGCCACCACATAGAGCGCATAAATCTGGATAAAGGGAATTAACATCCGGCAAACAGTTTTAATGATGGTGTCCGGCGGGAGCCACTCCTTGTCAATATCTTCAAATTCATTGCCCACAATGACCTGTCTGTCCGGATTTTTAACATGCAGAATCACGCCGGTGGGCACATGGCGGTAATAGTGGTCCTTTTTAGGGGTGAAATCCCGGAGCAGCAGAAAGCAGGCAAGGCCTGCACAAAAGACCACCGCGGTTTCAAACATGGTGTCAACGCTCCTGTAGTCGGCAAGGACTGCTGTCACAAGGTTAGGCACTTGTGTATCCCTTACGGCATTTTCAATGTAATAGTTTGACAAATGAAGGGATGCCGGCGCGTTTGGATCCCCCCAGTCCGGCAGATCGGCTGTACCGTACAATAAGAGCCCGCCGGTGAGGCAGACCACAATCAGACTTAACAGTTTCAATCTTTTGTCCTCCTGCTGGTTCGGAATACAGCGGCCACAAAGAATACGGTACTGACACCCGCGCCAACGCTTGCTTCCGTAAATGCCACATCCACAGCCCCCATTATCGCCCACAAAAGACACATCATAAAAGAGTAGGCCCCAAAGAGGACGGCAGTACCCAAAAGATCTTTTACATAGATGGCTGCCAGGGCGCAGACAATGACAAAGATTAAGATAATCAGGTCAATGGGCCAGTACATAATTATTTTTCTCCTGTGCCTTGTAATTGAGACGGTTTTTTCCGGGTCAAAGGGCTTAAGCCCGCCCGCATGCCGGCATCCACAATGGCGTGGGTGGCTGTGGGAATGGAATGGAATACAAAAAACACAATCAGCATCATCTTGACGGACAAAAGCAAGGCGCCAAAGGAGAAATGATGAAGGTTATATACGGCAAGACCTGACACCATGGCAAAAAGCCCTAAAGTATCCAGTTTGCCTGCCGGATGAAGCCGGGTGTAAAAATCAGGCATCCGGATGATTCCCACAGTTCCCCCGAGTAAAAATAAAAAACCAATACACAGACAGATGACAACAAAAAGATTCATGATATCTCCTTGGTCTCCTTAAAGGATCCTTCATACAGACCTTTTCTTTTGTGAAAATACCGGGAGGCGGCAATGACGGCCACAAAGTTTAAAAATCCATAGGCTAGGGCAATGTCCACAAACATGTCCACCCGCTCATACAAAAAGCCTATGAGCAGAAGCAGTACAACGGTTTTGGTACCAATGGCATTGACACCGATAAGCCGGTCTAAAATCGTGGGGCCCATCAAACACCGGTAAAAGGAAACAAACATGAGAAAACATAAGCCTAAACTGATACATAAAAAAAAGGTGTTCATTATTTTTCTCCGTAGATGTCGGCTACCTTGGAAAGCATGGTTCCGGGCAGGTCATCCGCAGACCGCCTGTCAATGGCATGAACTGAAAATAAGCCGTCAGCTGTGGCTGTGACCGTAATGGTACCCGGGGTCAGTGTTATGGAGTTGGCCAGGATGGTGATGGACAAATCCGAGGTCAGATTCGTTTGAAAAACCGTAATATGGGGATCAATCAACTCTTTCATCCTCGGATGGAATATTAGAAACATCAGGTGAAAATTCGCTTTTACGATTTCCCAGATCAGCCAGGGAATGTAGGCGATAAACCCGAAAAAAAGGCCTGGATAGCGGGATGTCACATCCGGGAAAAGCAGATCGTGAAAAAACCAGGCCACAAGCAGGCTCGATATCACTCCTAAGCTGATAAGCAATGTTGAAAAATTACCGGACAGGACCACCCAGGTGAAAAACATGAGTATAAAGGTCAAAAAAAATGAAACAAACGAAAATTTTTTCTTGTGCTCTTCGGACTGAACCGAATCGCAGATATTCGGGGGTGATTGAGCCAAATCAGATCTCCTTATACAAGTTCAGGTAACCATCACGCACCAGGTAAAGGTGTAAACCCCAACGTTGCATAAAAATTTTTATGCAACGTTGGGGTTTACGCTTTAACGCCGTAAAGCCCGCGCAGTTTATCAAACAGCTTAACCATGGCCCCTTTATTTGATGCATCGTCAGGGCTGTCTTTAAGTTCTATGTTTTGGTTTTCGAATTCAAGCCGGTGGGCATGGGCTTCGTGAATGGTTCTTAAGAGCATGGCCATGTCAACCGGTTTTGTTAAAAATTTGAAGGCGTTGTATTTCGCACTTTTCAGTGCGTTGTCAACATTGCCGTGTGCCGTGAGTACGATACTTGGTAAAAAGGGCTGCAACTGTCTGAGGCATTTGAGAACCTCAATGCCGTCGATGCCGGGCAGTTGAAGTTCCACTATGGCCACATCAAAATCTTCTATTTCAGCAGCCTGGATGGCTTCTTCCCCTGAAAAGGTTGCTTTAACCGTGAATCCTTCCAACACCATACGGTTGGTAAGATACTTTAGAAAGGTCTGCTCGTTGTCCACGAATAGAAGTTTCATAGGGCCCTTTTGTTTTTATTGTTATTTATCCGCTCACTTTTCTAACACAGCCCGTTTTTATTAAATGGATTATTTAACTTTTCAACGCGTAACATATTGCAAACAGACTAATATCAAAATTCATGGGAGTCAAGCCGTTTGTTGGAACTTTTACTTCCTGAATAATCGTTCGAGGAAAAGGCGAAATCGCTGTGAGCATGGTAATTTGTGCCTGAACGGAAACCCGTGTTTGGACGAAAAGTTGCCCAGATGCAAGGCAAAGCATATCCCGATCGACTCTTTTGAATCGACCGGGATATTGTAAGAATTGCATAAACCTTCAGGCTGTTACACTCGCTCATCGCATTATCAGGTAGGAGCCATTTCCGGAAGTCCCGTGGTGCTAAAGAAGCGTTTTTCATCATTGGGAACACCGGCTGCAGCTTCAATGGGCGGAACAACCAAGGTACCGTCAGCAGAGACCTCTCCGATTTCGGTAATAATATGATCAATGAGATCAAGGCTTACCAGACTGTGGGAGTGGGTGGTCATGGAAAAATCCGTGCTGCCGATCTGAGCCGCTTCTTCTGCCTGGAAAATGTTCTGCTCGGCAGAGGATCTTGTTGACCAGTTCAGGGTGTTGGCAAAAAGATGAACTTTAACACCATGATGGCGGCACATGCTCACAGACCCGGCCGTACCCACGGGCGCCACAATCTTGCGGTCCTTGGTGATGGTCACGGCGCCAATAAACATTTTGTTGGCGTTTTCAACATGGTGGCTTAAGTTGTGGGCCGGGGTGACAACATACTCTATACCGGCATCCTGAAGGGCCTGAACTGTCTGGCGGGTCCGTTCAGCCAGCAGATCAAGGATGATCACCTTGAATTCGCGTCCTAATTCCTTTTTGGCCTGAATTAAAAGATTGTTAACCACACTGCTGGGAGAGTGGACAACAATAACATCACGGTTTGTCACATAGGCCAGACCGTTTTCGGTCACCCTGGTGGTATTTCGCTTGAACTGGGAAATGCGTTCTTCAAGGCTTCTGATGGCGACTTTTTTAACTTCGTCAACACTCATTTCCGGCTTGATCTCCCGCTCCATATCTGACTCAAAGTATTCCAGAAGACGGATCAATGGAATAATGGCCGGCTGGGAGTCCCGGATGGCCTTGGTCAGTTCACGGTAAAGTTCGACAACCTGATCGCGCGTGCATTTAAGCAGACGGATAGATTCAATAAACGCGGTTAAACACATCACGGTCATCCGGGCGATTCCCTGGACTTCGCCTAATTCCCGGATCAGCTTATACATGTTGACTTGATTTTTTTTATTCATTTTATACTACCCACCATAAAAATAAAGTTAATAGGATTGAACTGATAATTAAACTGATAAACGTTACAGCAGCGCCAACTTTCATGAATTCAAGGAAACTGATATTCACTTTGGACTGTTTGGCGATGCCCACGGATACAATATTGGCAGAGGCCCCGATCATGGTCAGGTTCCCGCCAAAACATGCCCCCAGACTCAAGGCCCACCACAGAATGTTGTGGGGAATGGGGGTGTTCTCGAGCATCAGGTGAATAATGGGAATCATGGTGATGGTAAAGGGAATGTTGTCCAGAAATCCGGATACAATGCCCGATATCCATAATACAGTGAGCACCATGACATAAGGATTGTCACCGATGCGTAAAAAGACTTTGTGGGCCACCCATTCAATAACGCCTTTATGCTCCAGGACCCCGACAAGAATGAAAAAACCGGCAAAGAACAGCAGCGTAGACCATTCCACCTCCTCAAGCATGTGCTCAACCTCAACACCGGAAAGCACAAACAGAATCATGGCCATGAACACGGCCACCACGCCCGGGGACACTTTGGTAATGGTTTGGGTCACAAAAAGCAGGATGGCGATGCCAAGACAGGCAAGACCCTTGATCATAATCTTTTTATCGATTTTGGTATTTACAAATTCTATTTTTATCTTTTCCAGCAAAAGCTGGGTGTTGAACAGTTTGACAAGGCTAATGTCAATGGGTTTGAACTTATCCCTGTTGGTATACCACAGGTAAAACAGTGCAACAGCTAATGTTATAATGACAGGCACTGTCAGATAGATCATGAACTGGTTGAATGTCAATCCCACCTTTGAACCGATGATAATATTGGGCGGATCACCAATCAGGGTGGCGGTACCGCCGATATTTGAGATCATGGCCTGGCTGATGATATAGATCTTGGGATCCAGGCCCATGCCCCTGGCCAGTTCAATGATAATGGGAATAATGATTAAAACGGTGGTAACATTGTCCAGAAAGGCTGAAAGTATCGCCGTTACAATCGAGAACAGCACAAGAATTTTTAAAGGATCACCACCGGTCAGACTCGCAATTTTCACCGAAAGCATTGAAAATACGCCGGAACGCCGTAGAATGGCCACAATGGACATCATTCCCAGCAAAAGCATGATGGTTTCAAAATCTATCATGGCCACGGCTTGGTGTTCATCCACAACGTGGAGAATCAACAATACCATGACACCCAGCAGTGCAGCCACTGCCTTGTTTACCAGTTCAAAGGTAATTGCTGCATACACAGCCAAAAACACAATAATGGGGATTAATACCCCGTCCATTAAAATCCTCATTCAAAGTGTCCGGCATCTGCCTTAAAAAAATAAGATCAAGTCCTGCTAAAAGTCGGATGATGTCGGCTTCCCAAAAGAGAGGCAGGTTCTTATTATTCTTCAATAATCCTTCTAACACCGATCTGGTAAAATTTCAATATATTATTTCAATTTTGCGGTAGTTTATCACAGCGTCAACCGTATGTTTTAAAGCTAAAATCATCATAACTCTCGCAACCTTGGGTCAACACTGTCCCATCTTCATACTCATAATAAAAAACAATTGACTTAAAGGGTGCGATCGGATAAAAATTTTCCCCTGGTTAAGGTGTAGTAGATAGTCAGGAAAACTGTTTCATAGACAGTTGGGATGATTGAATTGTTTTGATACAATTTAACACAAAAGGGCAGTGTTAAGAGATGGCACTGTGCCTTTCGGAGAAAAAAATGAAGTTTTTTATGACCTTGTTGATGCTGCTGGTGACGCCGGCGGCAGTTCTGGCTTCCGGCGGAGGGCATGAAGCCGCCGGGGCAGTTGTTGATTTTACACAGTCGGCATACGGCTATTTAGGCATTGCAATGTTTGTCCTGGCCTATTGCCTGGTTCCATTTGAAGAAGTAATACATCTTAGAAAAAGCAAGCCGGTCATACTGGCTGCGGGTGTCATCTGGGTGCTGGTCGCACTGGCCTATGCCAGCGTTGGCGATACCCATACCGCCCATGAAGCCATCAAACACGGCCTTCTGGAATATGCGGAGCTGTTTTTGTTCCTCCTGGTGGCCATGACCTATATCAACTCCCTTGAAGAAAGGGGCGTATTTCAGTGTCTCAGGGCGTTTCTGGTCAACCGGGGATTTTCCCTGGTGAAGATTTACTGGATTACGGGTGTACTGGCGTTTTTCATCTCTCCGATCGCAGACAACCTGACCACCGCACTTCTGATGGGTGCCGTAGCCATGGCCGTGGGCGGAAAGAATAAAAAATTTGTGGTACTGGCCTGCATTAATATTGTGGTTGCCGCCAACGCCGGTGGTGCTTTTTCTCCCTTTGGAGATATTACCACCCTGATGGTCTGGCAGAAGGGTAAAATCACTTTCATTGAATTTTTCGATCTGTTTATCCCGTCAGCCATTAACTGGCTGGTGCCGGCCGTCATCATGATGTTTGCCATAGAAAAATCAGATGCCCAGGCGAGCAATGAAAAAGCGACCATGAAATATGGCGCAGTGGCCATGATGGTTTTCTTTTTGCTGACCATTGTGACCGCGGTTTCTTTTCACAACTTTCTGCACCTGCCGCCTGCAGCAGGCATGATGCTGGGGCTCGGGTACCTTGGATTTTTATCCTACTTCGTCAAACGCCATGAGGGCCGCTCCAACAAATACGATCCCATCCTAGGTTCACGAAGATATGAGCCCTTTAATCCCATGTGGGCGACCGAGAAAAGCAATAAAGACATCTCAGGCATTATGGAGTCCATTGATCATCCAGCCTTTGCCATTGGTACCGATGGAAAGGTCACTCACTGGAACAAGCCCCTAGAGGAGTTAACCGGCGTACCCGCAGAAGAGCGCATCGGCACCGATCGGCACTGGTCACCGTTCTGGCCTGAAAAACAAAAAATTCTGGTTGATATGGTGCTGGAAAGAGCGCCTGAAAAAGAATTTGAAAAGAACTATGGCAGCAAACACCACGTCAGCGAAATTTTCGAATCCGGCCATGAGGCAGCCCACTTCTTCCCAACCATCGGTGAAAACGGTGCCACTCTGGTGATGACAGCCGCACCGGTAAGAGATAAAAGCGGTGAGGTGATCGGCGCCATTGAAATTGTCCGGGATGTTGAAACCTTTTCTTCTGAGCAAGTCCAGTTTGACCTGATGAATAGAATTGCACGGGCCGAGTGGGATACCCTCTTGTTTTTCTACGGCGTAATTCTGTGTGTTGGCGGGCTGTCTCAGTTCGGATACCTGAGTCTGGTCTCACACCAGATGTATGTCCAGCTTGGACCCACCTGGGCCAACGCTCTGGTCGGTGTCCTGTCAGCCATCGTTGATAATATACCCGTCATGTTCGCGGTGCTTACCATGAATCCGGAGATGTCCCACGGCCAGTGGCTCCTGGTCACCCTGACGGCCGGTGTGGGCGGATCGCTCCTGTCCATCGGATCTGCCGCCGGTGTTGCCCTGATGGGAACCGCACGGGGGGTTTACACCTTTGGTGCCCACCTGAAATGGACGCCTGTAATTGCACTGGGATACATCCTGGCCATCCTTGCCCATTTGTGGATTAACTCTTCCCTGATGCATATAATGAATTAATCACCTTTTCCATATTTAAGTAAAAAAGAGGCGCCATTTACCGGTGCCTCTTTTTTTTTGATACCAGGTTCTGTTGCAAAAAATTCTGAATCCATGTTAAAAGCATTTCCTCAAACTCAAATACCTGGGAAAATGTGTTCATGATTTCGAAAAATCCGTTCAAGTGGCGTCATTTTGAAAAAGAGATTATCCTTCTAAATGTTCGGTGGTATTTGCGTTATGCCCTTAGCTACCGGGATCTGGAAGGAATGATGCTGGAACGGGAGGTAAAGGTTGATCACACGACCATATACCGGTGGGTTCAAAGCTATTCCCCGGAAATTGAGAAACGGTGCCGGCCCTACCTTCGACCAACAAATGATTCATACCGGGTTGACGAGACCTATATCAAGGTCAAGAGCAAATGGAAGTACCTGTATCGGGCGGTTGATTCTCAAGGAAATACAATTGATTTCATACTTCGAGCAAAAAGAGATACCAACGCTGCCAAACGGTTTTTCAGGAAGGCCTTAAAATCCTCACATACGTCAACACCCAGGG
>JAQYWJ010000236.1 GCA_030145005.1 Desulfobacter sp.
AAAATTTTGTCCTGAAGGTGCGTTGGGAAACAAAAAGGATACAGCAGGTTGCCGGCGTCCTGAAGTTTATACCCCGTTGGCAGGGCCTTAATATCCACGCCGGCCTGTTTCAGGGCCTTAATGTGTTTCCAGACCGCCACCCGGGAAATTCCGGCAGCTTCACTGATTTTGACCCCGGAAACAGGTTCACCATCAGACTGGTACAAAGCCTTAAGAATCATCTGCCTTTTATCCGGCAATGTTTGGTTAACTTTCATGACGAATAATGGTTAACAGAGAATTCAGGCCTGGGTCAAGCAAAATTTTTTCCTCAAACACTAATTACGTTGACGGTGAAGCATGGCATCGGGTATGACAACCTGATCAAGAGATAAATTTCAGGAAGATAGTCCGGTCGGCAACCTGCTGATCACCATATCCGGCGGTTTTGTGCCTTCGTCTGCGAGACCGTCATGAACTGATATGAATAATGGGTATAAACGTGGGAAAATTTGAATCAGCATCTCTTTCAGCCGGCGATCCGGAACGTATTGCTCAAATAGTGCACAGCAGCTGTTGCCGGGTTCTGCTCTTCGGGGATATGGGAGCCGGTAAGTCGTTTTTGGCACGGGAGCTGGGCAGGATTTTATCCGGGGAGGGCATGCCCTGCCAATGCCTCGGAGCGGATCCAGGGTCACCGGGGTTTGGGGTCCCTGGTGCCGTTAATCTGGGTCGATGGGAAAACAGCCGATGGCAGAGAGCGTCGCTGGTCCCGGTTTGCAGCCTGGATGCAGGGCGGTTTCGTCTCCCCCTTGTCCAGGCTGCTGCATGGATTGCCAGGGATACGAGTAGGAATCCTCTTTTGGTGGACACCCCCGGCCTGACCCGGGGCATTGCCGCAGCCGAGCTGCTCACGGGCCTGATCCATGCGCTTGGTATTCAGACCGTCCTTGTGCTTTGTAAAAAGGAAGTACCGCTGCCCTGTTTTGAAGAGCTCGCTTCCGCACCGGTAAGGGTTTTCCGGGTGGAGCCCTCGCAAAAGGCCGGACGCCTCGGCAAAAAAGAGCGGATGATTGCCCGCACCCGGCTGTGGGATGCCTATCTTGACGGGGCGAAAACCCTGAAGGTCGCCTTTGAATCCCTTACACTTACCGGAACACCGCCGCCCCGGGAAGTACCCGACGCCTGGCTGGGACGCCAGGTTGCATTGATGAAAAAAAATATGCCTGTTGCCATGGGGGAGGTGGTTGCCATGGACCGGGGAAAAATTAAAATCCTGGCACCCGGCGGGTCGGCCTCCTGTGACGGGCTGACGGTCAGGGATGCCTGCCGCACCGGGGCGGGCTTTTTGCAGACGGCAAGGCCGGTTCCGGCCGGCATCATAGGCCGAACCGATGTGCTTCAGGGCAAGAGATCCGCCCCAAAAAAAGCGTCGGACTTCGCTATCCACATGGGCGATCTTTGTGCCTGCCTCATGAACGGGGTGGCAGGCGACCCCCTGGTGCATGTACGGATCATGAATCAAAAATTAAGCCTGCTCCTGGATCTGGGCAATGGTCAACGGCTGCCTGGGAAGCTTGCCCATCAAGTGACGAATGTTTTTATTTCCCATGCCCATATGGATCACATCAGTGGATTTTTACCCCTGCTCCGGGCACGGATGGGGGATTTGCCGGCCTGTAATATCTTTGGACCGCCCGGCATTACTGCCAATATCCAGGGCATGGTGAACGGGATACTCTGGGACCGGTTGGAAAGACCGGGCCCGGAATTTCGCGTCCATGAACTCGATACGGAGGCCATGACCGTATCCCGTGTGCAGGGCGGAAAGCCGTGGCCCAAGCTGATTGCAAAAGAAAAAATCCAGGACAATCTGATTCTTGAAACCGGCGTATTCAAAGCCCGGGCCATCCAGCTGGACCACGGCACGCCGGTGATGGCCTATAGGATTGAGCCGGCGCCGGGGCTGAACATCAACAAAACTGCTCTTGCGCGTATGGGGCTGCCGGCAGGGCCTTGGCTTGGCCGGCTCAAAAACGCCATCGCCTCAGACCACCTTGATGCCATGATTCTTCTTCCCGACGGCAGGTCGATTTCCACCGGGACCCTGGCTGAAACCTTGATCCGCGTCAGTCCGGCCCAGGCCCTAGTCTATGCAACGGATTTTGCAAATTCCCCGTCCAACCGGAAGCGGTTGATTCGGTTTGCCCAAAATGCCCACACCTTTTTTTGCGAAGCTGCCTTTACCCGTGCCCACAAAGCCCGGGCCACCGCTTCAGGCCACCTGACCGCAAGCGCCTGCGGTGAGATTGCAAAGGCCGCCAATGTCGGTCAATTGGTTCCTTTTCATTTTTCCAAACGGTATGATGCCGACCCGGGGCTGATTTATGAGGAAGTGCGGTCCGTTTTTGCCGGAAAAGTGGTATCCTGCCCCGGTTATTCGTTGTCTCCTTAAATTTTTTTGCCCATCTTTAGGAATGAGTCCGAAATAACTTAACCGGGGAGGGCGGGCGTCCCGGATATAGCAAAGTAGGCAAGTTATTTAAGACCCGTTCCTTAACGCAATACCCCGGAAAGCGATATGTTATTACCGCTTTCCGGGCTATATTTTCTATTTTACCTTTCTTCAGTCCAGTTTCGAATCTTTTGATAGTCACTGAGCATAAAATCCATCTCATCCCTGGTTATGGCGGCCCCGGAGTCTGTAAGCGGCGTGAAAAAAGCCGGGGCCAGGGTCTCGTCGCTTGGGGTCATGCCTTCTCTCAGGTTGAATTCCCGGGCCTTGGCTGCCACGTTCAGGGCAATGTCCGACAGCTTCTCCTGTGATCCATCCATGCCTGTTGCCGCCGTGATCATCTCTCCGAGCAGTTCCCAGGGGTAAAGGTCCCGGTAGAACTTGCACAGGATCATGGTATCAAACAGGGTGAGCCTGTCTTCAAAATCAATAAAGAGTTTGGCCTTGCCCTTTATCTGATCGGGATCAATCATGCCTGCCAATTCCGGCTTGTAAAAGGTAGTCCGCAAATGGCAGGCGCCCCGGTCCGAAGCGGCATAGGCCAGGCCCATACCCTTGAGTACCCTGGGATCGTAGCCTGCCGGTTCCATCCCTTTGACATGAACGGCCTGGTCCTCCATACCGAAAACTGCGGCGGCGTGACGAATGCCTTGGGCCAGGGTCCGGCCGATGCCCGCTTCATTGGTCGCAATTTTGATAAGGAGTTCTTCGATGGCCCGGGCGTCACCGAATTGGATGGCATAGTCGGATTTTCCCTGTTCGTGGGCCATCATGGCAAAGGCTGCCAGATTGCCGGCAGTAATGGTGTCTATCCCCAGACTGTCGCAGACATGGTTGAGCCGGACAATCTCTTCCACCTCCTCTACCATGCACAGGCCGCCAAAGGTGTATAGGGTTTCGTACTCCGGTCCCTCCAGCACCAGTCCCTTGTGGGGCCCCTGGGTGACCTTTGTCATCCGGCCGCAGGAAAGATAGCATTTGGCGCAGGCATGGGGGGTGACGTCGCATTGGTTGTGCAGGGCATCTGCCGATATCTTTTCCCAGTGGGGGGCGGATCCTTTGGTCCAGTACCGGGTGGGAAAGGCCCCGGCATTATTCATTATCTTTACCATCTGGGAGGTGCCCATGGACTTGTAGGCCTGGGCCACGGGATGATCCTTGGCCTCGGCAGCCATGGCCTTGGCAAG
>JAQYWJ010000237.1 GCA_030145005.1 Desulfobacter sp.
AGAGCTAAAGCAGCGGGAAAGAGTACCTGCATCATGGCTTCAACTGATGCCTGACAATATCCCCTGGATATAGTGCAGTGCCGGGATAAAAATTGCGGGTGCATTGATCTCGCCCCAACGCCACTATATTATATTATACCTGGACCCCGAACTGGACCGTATACAAACTCAAACCAGGGAAAGACGTGATGTGGGTCAACGTGCCTAAAATTCTACCCACCGAGGCCCAGGCCGTGGCCGTGGACAGGATGACCCAACCCGACGTTGAGGGCGCAGTGACAGATCCGGTGAAACTGGGATTCGTTGTTTCAGATATCCGTATTGTGGCCAACAAAAAATTTTTGGCGGAAAACCCTGCTGCCAAAAAATTTTTTGAGCTATTTACCCTGTCCCTTGCAGATATCAATGAGCAGAACACCCGTATGAACGCGGGTGAAAAGTCAGCAAAAGACATCCAGAAACATGCCACGGAGTGGATTGCTAAAAATCAAACCAAGTGGAACGACTGGCTGGCCCAGGCCCGGGCCGCTGCAAAATAAACCCTTCTTTTTTCTCGAGAAATAAGCGCCCCTGCAGGAATACTTCCCTGCGGGGGCGCTTATTTTTTTGGTATTAGTGTTCTGTGTTTAAATAGTTGACGGAGGACCTGTAATTATCGTATGATCCTAAATAGTTTCCTATCCCCTAACTACAAACAAAGGAGAGAACGATGAAAATCAAGATGAGTGTACTGATTGTCAGTGTTGTTTTTCTTTTTGCAATGATCTTTGCCGGCTGCGGAGAGCAGGACAAGCCGAAACAAGCACCTGAAGCTGAAACTCAAGCAGTTGAGGAAGTCGAAACCCAAGCAGTTGAAGCTGAAACCCAAGCAGTTGAGGAAGTCGAAACTCAAGCAGTTGAAGCTGAAACCCAAGTAGTTGAAGAAGTCGAAACTCAAGCAGTTGAAGCTGAAACCCAAGCAGCTGAAAAGGCTGCGGAGGCACAAGAAGCCCCGGCTGCAGAAAAAGACTGAAAGCCGATTCTATCTATGACGGTCCGGGGGGATTACGGGTGGATACATACCCACGAACCGGGCAAAAGAGTAGATTGCTAAAAATCAGGCCCAATGGAACGACTGGCCGGCCCTAACCGCTGCAAAACTGACTTGCCCTTTTCTCACGACAGTTAAGCCCCTCCCTGCGAGGGGCTTATTTTTGGTGTTCGTATCCTGTGTTTAAATAGTTGACGAAAAACCTGTATTTATCGTATGATCCTAAAAATTTCTTGATACCCATATTATAAATATTTCGGAGATAACGATGAAAATCAAAATGAGTGTGTTGATTACCGGTTTTGTTTTTCTTTTCGCAATGATCCTTGCCGGCTGCGGAGAGCAGGATAAACCGAAACAAGCCTCTAAAGCCCCTGAAAAAGCAGCGGAGTTCCAGGAAGCACCGACTGCGGAAAAGAAGCTGAAAGCCGGTTTTATCTATGTGGGACCTGTGGGCGATTACGGGTGGTCCCATGCCCATGACTTAGGCAAAAGGCATGTTGAATCCCTGTATCCCTGGTTGGAAACCGTTATTGTGGAATCCGTTACGGAATCCGATTCCTTGCGAATCATGGATCGGCTTGTCCAGCAGCAGAAATGCGATGTGATATTCACCACCAGTTTCGGTTACATGAATGATACCGTTAAAGCCGCTGAAAAATATCCGGATACAAAATTCATGCACTGCTCCGGGTTCAAGCGTACCGCCAACCTGGGCACCTATTTTGGTGATCTCTATCAGATGTACTACCTCAACGGTATGATGGCAGGAGCATTGACCAAGTCCAATAAACTTGGTTATGTGGCCGCCTTCCCCATTCCCGAACTGATCCGCCACATTGATGCCTATGCCCTTGGTGCCAAGGCCGTCAACCCCGATGCCACAGTAAACGTAAAATGGATCTATGCCTGGTACGGTCCGGACAAAGCCAAGGAAGCAGCCGAAGCACTTATCGCCGAAGGCTGTGACGCCCTGGCGTTCACCGAGGATACCCCGGCGGTCATTGAAGTGGGCCAGGCCCATTGTGAAAAAGGCAAACAGATTTACACATTTTCCCATTATTCCCCCATGCAGGCTTATGGCAAAGACTCCATGGTCTCCGGCCAGCGCATGGACTGGGGCGGAATGTATGCCAAAATCCTGAAAGATATTCATGAAGGTACCTGGGATCCCAGCCAGGACATCTGGTGGCTGGCCAAGGAAAAGGCAGCCATTCTGGGCGGCAGCCCTGGTGACGCCATCAACCCCAAATTTGTTGAACCCCTGAAGCAGGCCCAGATTAAGACTGAGCAATATGGTGAAATCAGCGCCTATGACCTGGTCATGAAACGCTATGAGCAGATGAAACAAGGCGTTGACGTATTTGATCCGTTCATGGGTCCGATTTCAGACAACAAAGGCGAAATCAAAATAAAGGAAGGGGAACGGGCATCCAAGGAAGACCTGCTTTCCATCATGTATTATGTGGACAATGTAAAAGGCGAAATCCCCAACAGCAATTAGTGTTTGGACGATAACTTACCCACCTGCGGCGTTGCTGCAAGCATTTGCATCTGGGCAAGTTCTCATCCAAACACAACAAATCCCATCAGATCAAAGATAACAGATCTTATCGACACTGAAACAAACAAAAAACGATAATATAAAGGCCGGAAAGCGGTATTTTCCGGCCTTTATGATTGAAACAGAGCCATGATTAAGATACAGCGCCTTGAAATGAAGGATATCTGCAAGTCGTTCCAGGGTGTCCATGCCAACAAGGATATCAACCTTGAAATCAATTCCGGGGAAATCCTGGGCCTGCTCGGGGAGAACGGGGCCGGCAAGACCACACTGATGAATATTCTTTACGGCATTTACCAGCCCGATTCGGGAAACATCCTGATCAACGGCAAGCCTGTCCGGATCTCCAATCCGGTGGAATCCATCAATCTTGGCATTGGTATGGTTCACCAGCACTTCATGTTGATCCAGAACCATTCCGTGATTGAAAACATCGCTTTAGGCTATAAGGACACCCCGTTTTTATTCCCCCAGAAAGTCCTGCGTGAAAGAATAAAAGCGTTTTCAAGCCAGTTTGATTTCCGGATTGACCTTGATCAGAAGGTATGGCAGTTGTCCGCCGGAGAGCAGCAGCGGGTTGAAATCATAAAAACCCTTTTAAACGGGGCGGACCTGCTCATCCTGGACGAACCCACATCCGTTCTGACCCCCCAGGAGATCAAGGAGCTCATAGACATTCTTCGCAGGATGAAGGCCGATGGCCACAGCGTGATTTTCATCTCCCACAAACTCGATGAAATCATGGAAATCTGCGACCGTGTTACCGTACTGCGCAAAGGGCGGATTGTGGGTGGCGCCCGAACCAAGGACACGGATAAAATGGGATTAGCCCGGATGATGGTGGGCAAAGACGTGACCCTGACCATGGACAGGGACAGGGAAAAACTGCCCAGGGGGGACCGGGTACTCAATGTCCGGAACATCCATGTCACAGGGGATAAAGGACTTGTCGCAGTTAAAAACGTATCCTTTGACCTGTACAAAAATGAAATATTCGGTGTGGCAGGTGTGGCCGGCAACGGACAGCGTGAACTGGCCGAGGCCATCACCGGCATCCGGTCCATTG
>JAQYWJ010000238.1 GCA_030145005.1 Desulfobacter sp.
AAAAAATTACGGGCCATAAAAAAAAGGTTGTGCAATTCGCAGTAAACGAGGTTTAATTAAAGAACCGAAGGGCCCTATAAAGCTTTGATTCGTAAGCCTCTTGATCAATCCACAATTGAATCCTGTATAGGGGCATTGGTTTTAATCGGGCAATAGATCGTAAAAATACATCATAGCATCGGACCGGGTGATGATGCCGATGATTTTTCCCTCTTTCATGACGGGAATTCTTCCGATATCATGCCTGATCATAAGGCGGGCCGCTTCAAAGGCACTTTTATCATATTCAATGGTGACAAGTTTCCGGCTCATAATGGCTTTAATAGGGGACTGCATCTGTTTTGATTTTTTGACTTTTCTGAAATCACGTCTTGAAACAACACCCACAAGATTCTCGTCATCGTCCACAACAGGCATGCCCGAACATCCCATCTCCCGCAGCATCATAGCCACATCCCCCACAGGGGTACCTGCGTTTACCGTTACCACAGGGTATGACATGATATCGGAAAGCATGACCGAGGAATACTGGTTGCCCTTGAGCAATTCCAGAACGGTTTCTAATAATGCATCCGGATTCGCGCCCTTGACCAGAGCCGAGCCTGCTCCGGGATGACCGCCACCGCCAAGAGAACGCATAAGCACGCCAATGTTGATTTCATCCACCCCGCTTCTGCCGATCACCATGCATTTGTCTTTTTCCACGTCCCTGAATATGCCAATGGCCACGTCTACATTCATCAGTTCCCGGTACATCTGTATCACCATGGCCAGGTTTTCCACTCGGCTGTGGATTTCCGCCTGGGATACACTCAGTGAAAAGCCGTTAACTTCACTTCGTTCTGCCTGCTGTATCATTTTAAAAAGTATCTCTTTTTGTTTCTTACCGTAAGCCGGTTGCAAAAAGGTGCCCAGGATATTGAGATCCGCCTTGCGGTCCAGCAGAAATCCTGCAGCATAAGCATCTTCGGGACGGGTGGACGGATAGGACAGATGGCCTGTATCTTCATAAAGACCGATTAAAAACAATGTGGCCTGAATCGGGGTGATCAGTTTACGTTCTTTTTCGATCTGTTGGACAAGTAGCGTAACTGCAGCCCCTGTCTGGGAAAGATGTGACTCCCGAGCTTCAATATCCCCGTCTTTGTGGTGGTCCCAGACAATGACATCAAGGTCGGATTTTTCGGATAAAACGCTTAATCGTTGGTCCAGACGGGACCATGAGTGGGTGTCTACGCAGATAAGGGTATCTACGGTATCCAGATCCACTTCTTTGGGTGACCACAAATTAAAAAGATCTTTGTGGATGGCTAAAAAGTTTTTAAGGTTGGCATTAATTGTCCCCGGAAGAACAGGCTTGGCATCAGGATATATGATGGTAGCTGCCACAAGGCATGCCAGGGCATCAAAATCAGAACCTTTATGTGTGGTGATGATTTTCATAGGGCCTCATTGTTGTTGAAAGTGTTTTCATCAGGGGGCGCTTGACCGGATATTTTGTCGGATTTAATTTCAGTCGTCTTGTTTCAATCATTTTGTTGATCCATTTACATACTGTCTGTATAATATATAATCATTATTCGATAATGCCTCAACTTTTATCGTGCTAAAAGTTAAGAGCCTGTTTAAAATATAGATGAATCGGCTGCAATCACATGAGAATGAGAACCAATCCCCTAATTTTTAAATAGGCTCTAAGTACACCACGGCGTAAATATGTACACGGTTCATAAACGCCGGATGCCCTGATTTAAAGAAGTTTGCCGGGCTAAAAAACTGTGTACGGACTTACGCCGTGGTGTACTAAGTCCCGGATGGCAAAGAGGTCAGTTTTTAGAAAAATGTCGTTTTTTCGATGGGCGTTAAGGGCGAAATTTGTATCCCCTGATATTCAAAGATTTTAATTAAAACATCTATCGTAAGGAGCATAAAAATGGCTCAAATCAATCTCAAGGAAATCAAACGAGAATCCTACCAACCGGCTAACGTGCGTCAGGGATATACAGACCATTCCCTTCATATCAACCTCAGTGAAAATGTGATCAATATCTGTGATATTGAAGAAAAGATCAAACAAAAATTTATTGGCGGCAAAGGCTATGATCTCTGGCTGATGTGGCATGCCGTGTCCAAAACCACCCGCTGGGATGATCCTGAAAACGCCATCTGCATTTCATCGGGCCCTTTGGGTGGAGTCCCGGGATATCCCGGCGGTGGAAAAAGTATTGTCACCACCATTTCCCCGCTGACAGGAGCTCCCATTGATTCAAACGTAGGTGGTTATTTCGGGCCGTATAAAAAATTTGCAGGCTTTGACGTCATTCAATTGGACGGTCGGGCCGATCAGGATACGGTAATCCTTATTGACGGAATTGAAAATACCATTAAGTTGTTCCATGCAGACAGCCTTCCTGGGGATGCGTATGAGATGTCAACGGCCCTGACACACTATTTTGACGAAAAGAAACCGGTCAATGTCTCTGTGGTTACCACAGGACCCGGGGCAGAAAATACCTATTTCGGCTGTTTGAACTTTTCCTGGTGGGATGCCGGGCGCAAGAGGGTCCGGTATAAACAAGCCGGCAGAGGCGGTATTGGAACGGTATTTGCCGACAAGAAAATTAAAGCGGTTGTGGCAAGGTATGGTGTTGTTACCATGAAAACCAACCAGCCGGCTGACCCGGAAGGGCTAAAAACGGTTACCAAAACCTATGCCAAGGAAATTACCACCCTTGATCCCAAACAGAACCGGATGGCCCTGGTCGGTACCACCCATCTGGTGCCTATTATGAACGATCATGACTGTTTGCCTGTCCATAATTTCAAGTTTGGTTCCCATCCGGAAGGCAAGGTCATTGGCGAAGAAACCTATGAACATATCTTTGACAAGGGATTTGACGGCTGCTGGAAAGGCTGTGCCGTGGCCTGTTCCCACGGGGTAAAGGATTTTTTCCCTCTTACCGGACCCTATAAGGCCAAAAGGGTTTTTGTGGATGGTCCTGAATATGAAACCGTGGCCGGATGCGGGTCCAACCTAGGAATTTTTGATGCCCATACCATCCTTGAGATGAATTTTTACTGCGATGCCTACGGTCTGGATACCATCTCTGTGGGCACCTCCATCGCTTTTGTCATGGAGTGCTTTGAGAGCGGCCAGATCACTTTGGATCACACCGGTGGTATGGATTTGAGTTTCGGCAACCGGTTCAACGCACTGGAACTTATTCACCAAATGGCCCAGGGCAAAGGCTTCGGTACCATTGTGGGTAAAGGCGTCCGCCGGATGAAAGAGCTTTTTGCCAGGGATTTCGGCGCAGATCCTGCCTTTTTGCAGGATATCGGCATGGAATCCAAGGGGCTGGAATTCTCCGAATACATGACCAAGGAGAGTCTGGCCCAGCAGGGGGGGTACGGGCTGGCCCTCAAAGGTCCCCAGCATGACGAGGCCTGGTTGATTTTCCTGGACATGGTTCACAATTTCATGCCCACCTTTGAAAACAAGGCTGAAGCCCTCCACTGGTTCCCCATGTTCAGGACTTGGTTCAGTTTGTGCGGTTTATGCAAACTGCCCTGGAATGATATTGTCCCCGAAGACAATAAAGAAACCGCCGAGCCGGCTAAAGTGATTAAACA
>JAQYWJ010000239.1 GCA_030145005.1 Desulfobacter sp.
CTAATCTGATATCTTCGTTCTCCGGGTCCGAAACCCGGACACAGGATACGGAGGTCAGTGAAGCCCTGTCCCTGTCTGACGGAGAGGAACAAGTTGATGCGGCTTCCCAGACCCAGGAAAATGAAGCCGCCCAGGAAAAAGATCAGCCATCAGAGTCCGATGCTGGGTCGGGGTTTACACAGGAAGAGAAACTACTTGTCGAAGAACTTCAAAAAGTTGACGCTGAAGTTCGGACTCACGAAATGGCCCATATTGCCGCAGGCGGCGAATATATCACCTCTGGTGCCACCTTTTCCTACCAGCAGGGCCCTGACGGAAAAAGCTATGCGGTAGGCGGAGAGGTCAGTATTGATACGTCGACCGAGCCTGGAGATCCCGAGGCAACATTGAAAAAAATGCAGCGGGTGCGTGCCGCAGCATTAGCCCCTGCCCAACCATCCTCCCAGGATCTAAAAGTGGCATCCAACGCTACATCCCTGACAGCAAAAGCCATGGCTGAAATCACACAGCTTAAGGCAGATGAACAGGCCAACCAAATGGAGACAGCAGTGTCCGGTTATACACAACAGCAGGTTTCTGATGCGTATGCCAAAACAGGCAGCATACCCAGCCAGGATACCCAAAATTCATTTCACATCGCTATCTGAAAAAAAAGCCTGTGTTTGCCGTAATTCAATTATACTATATTGTTAGACATAAATTGTTACAAACCGGAGTAAAAATCATGAATATGACCATCCAGAACAATGCTTCAGCTTTACAGGCTTTTTCAAACCAGATATCGGTTTCTTCAAACAATGTTGCCAACTCCCTGTCCGACGAGTTTAAAGCGGACAGAGCGTATAATGTTGAGGCAGAGAACGGACAGGTACAAACATCCATCTCCAAAACCCAGGCAAGTGCGCCACTGGTTAAAGATCCTCTCAAAAACGACGGTTCCTTAAAGGAATTATCCAATACAGACATTGCAGAGGAAATGGTTGTGCAGATGCAAGCACAGAACGGCTTTGATGCCAACGCCAAAATGATTCAGGCCTATGATGAAACAACCGGAACCCTATTGGATATCATTGGATAAACCAGCAGGTTTGGAATAAGGACCCACACCACTTCCATTGTGCCAAAACTTACTTCTCTAATCCGTATCATTGTGACCTTGTTTGGTGCTGTGATGATCTGCTTTGGCTGCGGCAAGGCTAACGTAACGGCCCCTGATAGCCCGACGGATCGGCTTACCCTCCCCAGGCAATCTGATGAACCTGGATATAACATACCCTGCCCCCGGCCCGAACCTGAACCCAAACCTAAAATTGACAGTCCCCACCCTGTCAGCAAAGCGCGTCAAACCATTGTCCAGGCAGCCACCACTGCCGTGGGTTCGCCCTATCGCTGGGGTGGCCTTTCTCCCAAGGGGTTTGACTGCTCAGGGTTAGTCGTATATACCCACCGCAAAATCGGGATTCATGTGCCAAGAACAGCCAAGTCCCAGTTCAAAAACTGCACGGCAGTCACCCGGCGAAACATCAAGCCTGCAGACCTGGTTTTTTTTTCAGTGCCCAGAAGAAGGGGGGTTGTTCACGTAGGGATTTACATCGGCAAAGGACAATTTGTCCATGCACCAGGCAGGGGGCGCAAAGTGAAGCGCGCCTCATTAGACAATATTTACTTCAAACAGCATTTCATCAGAGCCGGAAATTTTTTTAAAAAAGAGGCTGGCTAATGGGATCTTAAATCCAGTTTCGGCACTAAAAAATATGGTTCGATCAACGCATGGGGAACATATGACAATTTTGCCTTGCGTAATCCCGGTATTCCAAGATCCTGTTCCCGATTGATATATCGTGCGCTTCCTTTTAGAAATCTGGCAGTCTCACAGTTGATCATCTGGGCAGCACCCTTGAAAGCCACATCTGATTTTTCAAAATGAACATCCCAGGTATCAGAGGACAGGGGGCTGAAAACAGCAAAAGCTGCAATTTTATCCTTGACCAGCAGCATCAGTCCGCTCAAACCCAGATCGTTCCAATGGGAAAAGGCCATGGCCATGGCATCGGATTCTTCAACCAGAGAGCGGGGGACAGAAGGCCGGCCGGCAAGCAACCGCCTTTCAAACCGCATCACACTCTTGCAATTCTCCTCATTTATGGGGACTATGGAATAATCTGGATACGCACGCTTAAACTGGGAAATGAGATTTTTTTTCTTATGCAGTTTATTGCCCTTTAACTCTGCCAGTTCCTCTGTCAGGTAAACATAATCTGCCGCATCCCGGTCAGAGGTAATAGTGAAATACCGATCCAGATCCTGCCAGATAGCCACGTAAGATTCAGGCACCAGTCCGATACTTCCTGACAGTCCTGCAGCAACAGCTTTTTTTGAAAGTTCAAACAATTCTTCAGGTTCCAAATCCTCTCCCATGGGCATGAACAGGGCCTGGCTGCGATCGTCATGAATAACCAGGCTATCCTTATAAAAAAACCATGAATAGCGGTACAGGTTCTGCCAGCAGAAAAGATTGACAAAACTGTACTCACATGAGCAGGGTGGATAATGGCCCAGCAAATCAAGGATCAGGGGACGGGTTTCCAGATCAAATTTCCCGGGCTTGAGTATATTCGGCTCAGGCTGCAGATCATCAGCACCTTTACCAACCATTGGCGGCGTATTGTAGGAGGCTGATTGATGGCTATGGCATATCATTGTTTTTCCTTTTTTATGAAAGTCCCAACAAACGATTAAGTTACTTTCATGTTTTGTTGGGGTTTAGGCCCTGAATATTGACTAACTCAGGTCAACCCATGGCTGTTATTCAAGTTTAAAGGGGATGTAATCCTTCATCTGCCGGAATCCCAAATTTTCATAAAATGCACGGGTTCCGGGTTCACCGATTAATCCAATCCAGTCCACGCCCCTTTTTTTAAGTTGCTGGATCAAAAAAGTCACAATCAGGGTGCCGATACCACGTTTTTGATAGGCAGACAGTACAGCCACATCTTGAATATAAGCATCACTGCACAGATCGGAAAGGGCCCGTCCCATTCCAATTAATTCTTTTTCCAAAAAAGCTCCTGCAAACAATGCTGATTTTTCAGGAATCCGGCGCAAGAAGTCATCTGTAATTTTATAATCGTCATGCCACCACCCGGCATCCTGGTATAAGGCTTGAAACTCATCCACAGGAACAGTGCGCACAAGTTTTATCTCAAGCCCATTAAGCTTTTTTGTCCTCATATACCTTCGCCTTTCACTCGATGATTAAGTTTTTGTTAATTTGCCCAACTTCGGCGTTGGAAAAAATTTTTAATCCTCAAAATATGTTGTATATTAACCTCCGGTTAAAATTTTTTTCCGCTTTGAATTTGAACAAATTCCCTAAAAACTTAATGATCGAGTTTCAGCATTTTTTCTGCAAAATAGGGAAGCACAAAGGCCGCACGATGCACCCGAGAACTATAGTATTTAAGCTGGGACTGAAGCGCTTGTGGCACTGGACGTGCCGGTGCCGTAAGCTTAGGCCCTAAAGATCCCATGCACATACTAATGTGACCGCCGGTATATGTGGGGACAATAATGTTTGCATAGGCATATATGGGAAACAAAGACCGTGTAATGCCTATCAATTTTT
>JAQYWJ010000036.1 GCA_030145005.1 Desulfobacter sp.
GGATCAGCTCGATCTTTTTGATAAATAGCGAGCCGCCAATAAGCCGCCTTTGAGGCGGCCCAATATTTAATCCGCTTTGAGCGGTTCATAAATTCAAGCCTCCGGCTTTGCCGGAGGTTGGTGACTTTAACAACATTTTGGGAATCATCCTGGGAAACGCGCAACTGGCAATGCTGGACCTGCCCGAAGAGAATCCAACCCGGTCACGCATCAATGAAATTCAGACCACCTGCCTCAGGGCCAAGGACGTTGCCCTGCAACTACTCAGTTTCAGCCGACAGACAGAACAGGGAAAACAACCTTTAAATCCGGCGAAACTGGTGACCGATACGGTTCGGCTTTTAAGAGCATCCATTCCCTCGTCCATTGAAATCCTGTGCCAAAACGATGAGTCGATACAGACAATCAATGCCAATCCCACACAGATCCAGCAGGTCATTATCAACCTGTGCAACAATGCAGCCCAGGCCATGGCGCCCGGCGGCGGAACCCTGACCATTTGCCTGGAAATGGTGGACGCCCATGATTTAAAAATGCCCGAACTAAAGGGGTTCTCTGCAGCTGAAGCTGTCCGGCTCACCATGGAAGACACAGGCACAGGCATTGATCCTGCCATCCAGGACAGAATTTTTGATCCCTATTTCACCACCAAGGAAGTCAGTAAGGGATCGGGCATGGGGCTGGCTATTGTTCATGGTATTATTCACAACCATGGCGGCGTCATATCCGTTAAAAGTGAAATGGGATGCGGCTCTGTGTTCACCGTTTTGTTGCCGGCAAGCCCCACGCCCCCGGCAGACGAGGTGTCTTCGGATACCGGTCCCGTACCCGGGGGCACAGAAAACCTAAAACTTACACAAACCAGAAGGATTCCGGATTAAATTTTCCGTTCGTCAAAAGAGAGGCGCAAGCCCAGACAGTCCGGACAGTTGATGTGCAGATTGGGGCACAACCCTATACCGTAGGTACCGGCACCGCAGGATTGGCAGGCAACCGGGTCCATGTCCTTGGTCACAGGATTGTAGGTCAGGGTAAAATCCGTTTTGCTGTGGCCGGATATGAGCCGGGCAAACACCGTCACACAGGCAGAGGTCAGGTACAGGGCTGCTGCCGGTTTAAAATCAATACGGATGCCGTACTTGTTGAGCAGATCTTTTTTCTTGGCGGCAAGTTCGGCTGGAATCATGGCAATTTTTTCTTCCCGTTCCTTGACCAGGTCCCGGGAAAGCCCGCTCCTGTTGAGGTTTTGCCGCATCTCCTTGTCAAGAGCCTGGTAATATGCGTCAAGACTTGCCGTATCCCTTTGAAACCGCCGGTTCATGCTGTCCACAAATGAGGCCAACCGGTCTTTCACCAGGTCTTGCCCATATCGGGAGACAATTGTCCGGATCCCTTCAATTTCCTTTTCGTTTAACCCTTTGGCATTTTTGACGTTGAAGTCCTTTTGAACATGGGAAAGGCCCTGGGACATGTCCGGGATAACCACACCAGTATCCAAGTTGATACAAATCTCCACAAGACCTTGTTTTATCTCATCACTTTGGGCGGTATACCGGCAGGTCAGTATAAGATACCGGGTTCTTGCCTCGCCGGTCTTCATCACCCGGATCTTGGACTTGTGGAATTGAAACCGGTCTTCGATCAGCCGGTCAAACCCCTGGGTTTTGATATAATCAAATTTCAGTTCGGCCCGGACAAAGGGAGCGGATTCCCCTGCCAGGGTGAGCATCCGGTCAAGCAACGGGGTATGCAGTTGCACGGCATGAACCTTTGGCCGCCCCTCCTCCACAACCTCTTCAGGTCCCACCCGGAAAAATTCATCCATGCCAAGGGTTTGGGCGGCCCCTTCAGGCAGCAGGATATCCCGGGTCAGGCCCTGGTCTTCCACCACCCCTCCCCGGGCTTTAAAAAACCGACAGGCAAAATCCATGGCGTCAATCTGTTCATGTCTATCAGAGTTCATAACTGTCTCCAAAAAGCTTGCCGTCCAGTTCCCTTGTTTTCACATATCCTGTTTTGGCCCGTTTGAGCTTTGTACCCAGTTTGGCAAAGGATTGGTCCCGCTCTTCAGAGCTTTGTGAATCCACCCAGATGTCGTAGACTATATCCGAGAACTCCTTTTCACCCCGGACCCGGCCCAGGATCATGTCAATCTCTCCGATGACCATCTCAAACATATTGATTTTCCGGTCCAAGATATCCAGGATGTAATCCTCAATGGAACCTTGTGCGCAAAAATTATAGATCTGCACTTCTTTTTCCTGGCCGATGCGGTGGATACGGCCGATGCGTTGTTCAATTTTCATGGGGTTCCAGGGCAGATCGTAATTGACCATCCGGGAACAAAACTGGATATTGCGCCCCTCCCCGCCGATTTCCGTGGTGACCAGC
Source organism: Desulfobacter sp. (assembly GCA_030145005.1). GTDB lineage: Bacteria > Desulfobacterota > Desulfobacteria > Desulfobacterales > Desulfobacteraceae > Desulfobacter. The sequence continues at coordinate 2,392 of JAQYWJ010000036.1, forward strand.
ACCTGGATATTATCCTTAAATGCCTGGATGGCCGCATCCTTTTTCTCATTGGTCATGCCGCCGTGGAAAAGAACAAATGAGACATCATTTCTTTCAAGAAATTCAGCCATATGGTCCAGGGTTGCCGTATATTTTACAAAAACAATGAGCTTTTCACTGTCCGCTTTGACCAGCTTGAGTAACGCCATGTTCTTGGGGGTATCCACCGTTGTCCGGCACAGGTTTCGAACCGCTTTGATCTCTTTTTCAATCTCCGGCAGCCATGACCGGCTGGCAAGCATCCGGTCCAGCGTGGCTTCCACTGCCTTGGGGGATGATCCGGCCTGGGCCAGCAGATTTTTAATCATCAGTTTGGCCCGCCCCTTTTTCTGATCGTTGAGCAGGTGCAAAAGAACCTGAAGCCGTTCATAAAAAGCCGTCTCACTTTTTGTGGGCGCAATGCGTATGGTGGTAGCAAACCTGGGCGGAATATGAATCCCTGCCAGGGCCCGGGTATTCCGGATCATCACCTGGCCTAACAGGTGTTTGAGCATTTCCCTGTTCTGGGGGTCTGTGGGGTCTCCGCGCTTCATGAACCGCTCCCGGAAGGAAGTTGCCGTCTCAAGCTGCCCCGGCTTGAGCAGGGTGATCAGATTGTACAGCTCCATGAGGTTGTTTTCCACGGGCGTGGCCGTAAGTAAAAGGATAAATTTTTTCTTCAGGGCATTGACCAGCTTGAAATTCAACGTGGATTTATTTTTCAAATGATGGGCCTCATCAACAATAACCATGTCGTACTGCCGGCTGGTGATCAGATCCCAGTTCTTCTTTGACTTGGCCTGGTTGATGGACGCCACCACAATCTTTTGTTCCCAGAAATTATTGTCCCCGGATTTAAATTCCGGACTGTCGGTTGACGGCACCTTGAGGTTGAATTTGGATGCCATTTCCGTCTGCCATTGGGAGACCAGAGGGGTCGGGGTCAGAATCAACGCGTTTTTCACCATACCCCGGCGCAAATATTCCGACAGGATGATCAACGCCTCAATAGTTTTGCCCAACCCCACCTCATCGGAAAGCAGCGCCCGTCCCCTGAATTGCTTGAGTACTTTTTTGGCGGTCTCCTCCTGGTACCAGAACGATTGGATTTCCGTAAGCCCCGGCAGGCAGATCAGGGTTTCAAAGGATTCCGCAAACCGGATTTCGTGACTCATGAGCGCCAGTTCATACAAATCCGGCCCGGCGGTTTCAGTTCCGGCCAGGGCTGTGACAAAGCCTGCTTTGTCAATGTTCACGGTCACAGGGACCGATGCCGGTTTTTCAGGCGCTTTCACCTTAACCGGCTGAACCGTTGATGGTTCGGGTGTTGGGGGCGGCGGGTCTGCCCTATCCGCCGGGTCTTTGGCGTCGACCATAGCCAAACCTTCCTGCCGGCTATGAAATTCGTCCATCAGTCGGATGGTTTTCTCACGCATCCGGGCTTCGGTAATTTTTTCTTTACAATAGGCGATGATATTTTTGATGTCGGACTTTTTTTTACGCTTATCGTCAAGCTTAAGCTGTGTGAAATTTTGGAGCAGGGCTTCAGCGGTTTTCAGGCAAAGCTCGTATTTTCCCAAATTTACCAGAAGAATGACCCGGTTATAACGCATAATATCTGTTATTTTTCCGATTTTCTCAAGGCCGTCCAGGGCATCCAGCTTCACTTGCGAGTCGTCGACTAACTCACCGATCTGCCCCATAAAGCGAAGAACCTCCTCTTCTTTGGGAAGGAACTTAACTGCTTTTTTTATAAACTTGAGCGCCTGGGAAAGGTTTTCGGTGTCATGATAATAATGAGCTTCTCTATAGTAAAACCACCCTTTATCAGCAGCAACCTGACCGGCCTTAGCCCGTCTGACCTGCACCTGCTTTTTCTTGCGTTTCTGTTTGCGCTTTTCCGCTTTTGATTTTGCCAACATTCCTCCCTGATTTTTTGTCCGCCAATGTTGCTGACGGACAATTTTACAAAACGTCAGATTGGAATGATATATACTGAAATAAATTTGAAATCAAATAATGATATGGTATAGTTACCCCCACCTGATAGCCTTTGACGGTTCCGGCGTAAAATTTTACCCGGGACGCAGCGGTGTACCAAGAACCATTTTAGATAGCGGCTTCACCTTAGAGCCTGTTTAGTAATTAGGGACTCGGAGGAAATAAATAAGGATCACTTAAGATACAGACTTGGTATGCCTTTTACGGATTTAAATTTATGCCTCATATTCATCAAACTTTCCGCATTTCCTATAGCAAAAAAACTATTTGGTAAAAGCGATTTGTACAATTTATTCACAACATATTCGCTTGTTTGATTATCAAAATAGATCATCACATTTCGACACAACACAGCATCAAAATCCGCGTGCGTCATTGTGTCCGAAATTAAATTGAATTTTTTAAAGGTGATCTGCTCCTGGATTTCTTTTTTGACCTTTACATAATCCTTGTATTTGCCGGACCCTTTTTGGAAGAATCTATATAAGATCGGTCTTGGCACGTTCTGTATTTTATCATTTTTATAAATTCCCCTGGCGGCAACTTCCAAAACGGAATGAGAGATATCTGTCGCAAGAATGGTGTATGACAGCCCCAAACTTTTTAATTGAACTGCAATGGTATAAGGTTCATCCCCTGTGGAACAGGCAGCACACCATATCTTAAAATGCTTTTCAGTCTTTTGGGGATTTCGATTGAAATGATCGATAATATACTCAATACTTTCATTTTCCCTAAAGAAAAATGAATGATTGGTCGTCACCGTATCTATGAATTCAATAACTTCACGTTCGTTTGATTTTAAATGAGATAAGTATTCATGAATATTCATTTTGGTCAGTCGCATTCTTTTTGCGACCTTGGATTTTAACAACTCCAGCTTTCCCTCGTGCAAATTGATACCACAGGTCTGGTACACAAGGGTTTTCAGTTCAATAAATTCGTTTGGTGTAAAAGTGACTGAATCCATTTTTTTACATTTTCTTCCAATTTTGCAAAACCGAGCATGTTCGATCAGCAATTTTTAAAATATCTTCAACATAATCAACCGCTCCAATCTGCTTGGCCTCTTTGGGCATCCCATACACAACACTGGAAGCCTCATCCTGGGCAATCGTTACGGCACCTGCTTTTTTCATCTCAAGCAAACCTTTGGCCCCATCTTTTCCCATACCGGTCAAAAGGATACCCAATGCATTTGCGCCGGCATACCTCGCAACGGATCGAAACAGGATATCAACCGCCGGTCTCTGATAATGGACAAGTGGACCGGTTTTAACCTCCACGTAATATCGGGCTCCGCTTCTTTTTAAGAGCATGTGATAATTACCTGGGGCGATAAGGACATCTCCGTTTGTTACCGTATCTCCGTTCCGGGCTTCTTTGACGTTCACCTGACACAGTTCATTTAAACGTTCTGCAAACGAGGTGGTAAATTGGGCAGGCATGTGTTGCACCACTACCATACCGGGAGAATTTTGCGGCATTGAGGTCAATACTTTTTTAATCGCTTCGGTTCCACCAGTGGATGCTCCAATAGCAATGATTTTGTTTGTTGTTTCTGCCAATGCCAGGGATGATTTACCAATAGACGCTCTCGATTGGTTATCCACCGCTCGCTTTTTTAATTTCGCACCATGAACTGCCCGGATCTTTTCTGCAAGCTGCACACTCATATCACCGACTGAATAAGCCGCATTGGGTTTGGAAATCACCTCCAATGCACCAATCGACAAGGCTTCCATGGCAAGCTGACTGCCTTTTGTTGTCAAAGAACTGACGATGATCACCGGAAGTGGATAATGCTTCATCAGCTTTTTCAAGAACGTGATACCATCCATGCGGGGCATCTCTACGTCAAGAGTGATAACATCAGGATTCAACTTTACAATTTTATCTCGGGCTACGTAGGGATCTGGTGCCGTATCAATAACAGTTATTCCTTTTTGTCTATTTAACTGCTCTTTGAATACTTTCCTCACAACTGCAGAATCATCCACCACCAGCACTTTGATATCGTTAGTCATTAAAAATCCTTCTCCAATCACTTAAACCTCATTCATAATCAATGAAATCAGCATTATTGCATCAATTATTTCGATCGAAGTATAGTCAATGTTCTCATTCAGATCGGAAAAAGAAATCTGTTCGGGTATACCGAGCTTATATGGCACTTTGGGTTTTACTTGGCTTAATGCATTCCCACAGACCATATTCACCATTTCAGTAAGCGTGCCTGTCAGATGGTCCCGCGTTAGTTGATCTTTAGCCTCTCCCATGAAATTCTCTGCCATTTCTGCTGCCAAATCTGATGGGGCAACGGTGATCAATTTCCCGGATGTATCTCCGCTGAACGTCAATTGGCAGGCGATTAATTTGTTCTTCTCAATACCGGATTCTTCAAAAATTATTTTAGAACCGATCTCAACAGGCAGAAAAAACATGGTTTCCATGACCTCAGAAATCGAAGTCGTCATCGCTGTCATCAATATCTTCTTCATAATCCATTTCTCCAAGTATATTTACAACCAAGTCTCTAATAGCCTCTGCTGTAAATGGTTTGGTAATATATCCGGCAGCACCCGCGTCCATGAAGTCTTTGATTTTTTCATCATTGCCTTCAGTAGAGATCACGACCACTGGTATATCTTTTGACATTTCTCCTGCTTTGACCGTTTTGATATATTCAAGCCCGTTCATTTCCGGCATGTTGTAATCGGTCATGATCAAGTCAATCCATGCGCCTTCCATCAGTTTGAGTGCTTCTCTACCATTTGGCGCTTCAAGTATCTCGGAACTGCCAAAACCCGCAGCGTTAAGCGTGCGCTTGATAACAGATCTCATGGGTAGAGAATCATCTACAATAAGTATTGAATAAGACATTGGTTTCCCTTTTTTTTAAGCCATATTAAATAGGGTTTCTACTTTCTGCATATTGACGCCGAATTTTGCAATAATCATAGGGTTATCACACTTTCACCTCCTTAGAACCTGAAGTCTTTACGAAAATATCACCCGTTGCAATCTCAATCCTGACGGTCCGATCAATCCCGCCCCCCACATCCTGTTTATCGATCATAACCTTATTTCTAAAAAATATCTTTTTCAATGCCATGTAATTGCGCTTGCCAATGTTAAAAAAACTTTTTTGATCCAAAATTTCAGCACCACCCGCAACATATATTTTGATTCTATGCTTTTTTGCACCGAGTTTATATGCAGTTTTAAAAAGACGAGGGATACCCGTATCTGCAAACATGAAAGGCTTTCTTGACGCTTTTTCATTGTCAATCGAAGACTCTGGAAGCATGTAATGTAAGATCCCGCCAACTTTCACCACCGGGTCATAAATCACAAGTCCGATACAAGAACCAAGGGAATACGTAATCAATGATACCTCTAAGTTATTGCTCACTTTCATATCTGCAACACCAACAATCTGTTTCATCCTTATTCCATTCCTATCCGATGACATCATTTTTGAGAAACAATGGAAAAAATTCCGTGTACATCTAAAATCAGTCCCACTTTTCCGTCAGCCAGAATCGCTCCTCCGGCTATACCTTGAATATCGTCCATACTGCGGCCCAGACTTTTGATGACGTACTCGTCTTTACCCAGAAGCTCATCTATCAAGATTGCTCTTTTTTCCTCTTTTGATTCAACCACTACAACCAAACACGCTTCTATGGATTTTTTGTTGTTACTGGTCCCGTAAATCTCATTCAATCGTATTAGAGGGATTAGACTGCCACGGTCTTTGACCATTTCACCTTTACCTTCTACAGTAAAATACTCCCCCTGCCCTGGTTTGAAAGCTTTCTGAATAGCAATGGTGGGGATGACATATCTTTCATCATCCACTCCGACCAGCATACCGTCAATGATCGCAAGTGTCAGCGGCAGGCTGATAATGAATTTAGTGCCGTTTCCTTTTTTCGAGTCAATGTTAAGATGACCGCGAAATTTTTCAATACCATCTTTAACCACATCCATGCCTACCCCGCGACCGGATACGTCTGTTATCTCTTTTGCCGTGGAGAATCCCGGCTGCATGATCAGATCAAAAACCTGGGTATCGGTCATTTGCTCATCGCCTTTAATCAGTCCGGTTGATTTGGCTTTTTCCAATATCTTATCTTTGTCCAGGCCTTTACCGTCATCTTCAATCTCAATGACAATATTCCCGCCTTTATGATAGGCGCGAAGATGTATATTACCCTGGGCAGGCTTGCCTGCTTTTGATCGTTCAGACGTTGCTTCAATCCCATGGTCGCAGGCATTCCTGATCATATGCACCATAGGCTCATAAAGGGCATCTACGACATTTCTGTCAATCTCAGTATCTTCCCCAGTCATGGATAAATGGATGTCTTTACCGGATTTTCGGGAAAGATCGCGGACCAGACGGATCATCTTCATAAATGTTGCCTTAATCGGGATCATACGCATGGACATGGCAATATTCTGCATATTGTTTACGATCTGTCCCAATTGGGAAACAGTCTTACTGACAAGGGCATCCTCTTTAGTCTGCTGTCGGAGCATGGATTGCGCAATAACAAGCTCTCCGGCATAATCCACGAGATCATCCAGTTTTTGGGTGCTGACCTTTACTTGCACATCCATTTTCTTTTTAACGGGAGACTGCTCCATCAAGGCTGAGGCAACCTGTTTAGGTTCCACCTTTTTCTCTTCAATCAGAATCTCCCCGAGTTTTTTCTCCGAATTTTTATTTTGAATCTCAAGCGCCTGATCAAGGTCGGATTGACTTAGCTCTTTTTTACGGACAAGGATTTCCCCCAAAGGCTCTTTTTCTCCTTTGGTAAGTGATATCTGAAGTTGCTTGAGGCGGCTCCTTAAAGAATCGATATCAATATCATCATCCGACTCTCTGTAGCCTGTTTGAATGCCCTGCCTTACCCTGCCAAGAAGCGCCTTAAGGGTGTCTACAGACGCCAGAATAGTATCTGTGACCGTATGGTTGATGATAAAATCACCACTTCGGGCACTGTCTAATAAATTTTCGGTTGCGTGGGCAAGCTTGTTAATTTTAGTCAGGGATAAAAACCCGGAAACCCCTTTTATTGTATGGAACGGCCGGAATATGTCATTAATGATATCTGTATTCACGGGATCTTGTTCCAGTTCAATCAAGGATACCTCAATCGTATCCAGATTCTCTTCCGCCTCTGAAATAAAATCAGTGAGGATTTCCATGTCATCATCAGAAATTTTTTCAGGTGCGTTTTGAATGTTATAATCGGCGTCTTTCTTTTCGGCTTGCTCTATTTGTCCTTTAATATCTCTTGATAGATTTTCTTCCAGCATCTCAAGTACATCTGAATAATCAAATGTAAATGCTTCACCTTTTTTTAAATACCTCAATATGGATTTTAACAGGGCAATGACCTCTTCAACCGGTTTTGTGTCATCAAGGTTTTTAAGAGTCATGTTCTCTACATACTTTTTGCAGCGTTTTGAAATGTCATAAAAAGTTGTAGGATCAATGCGTTTAGAAATATTGATCAGATCATTGAGGTTGTTGAGCATTAGTCCCAGATCAGGGATATCACCCGGGCAAAAACCGGCAATCAGTATAGACAACTCATCCAGTTTTACCTTTAGTTCGCTATATTCGCCATTCTGTGCCTCATCACCTATTTTTTTTGTGATTTCCATCTCAGGCGCTCTGTCTGATTCTTTTGGATCGAGACGTTTTACCTGATCACTGAAATCAGAAAGAGTCCTCTCCAGATCAGAAAACCGGCTGCCGTTAATCTTTGGCCCGCTCTTTAAAATAGAATCAATGATATGTCTGGCCCTCAAAATTTTTTTTGTTTCGGATTTTAAGGCGGCTTTAGTGCATTGGGTATGAATACGCTTGAGTATCGGCAATAATCTTTTTAACGAATCCGGTTTATTGGGATCAGATAAAATAAGTTCAGATATTAGACTTTCCGTAGTTGATATTATGGTTTCATAAAGCATATTTTTGTCCAGATTTTATAATTTTATTTACGAACACTGACTATGCCCCTGGCACAGGACATGTAAACTATTTTTAGGATAATCCCTAAGCAAAGCCTTGGCTTTCATCTAATACGCTTCGAATTTCCAGAGCCATATCAGATATCACAACAGGTTTCATAAGGAATCCTTTTATCCCCAGGGTCTTTATTCTATCTCTGTTGATCCTTTCACTGAAGCCGGTAAGTATAATGATAGGGATATCCGGGTTAATGGCTAACAATTCTTTTGCCAATTGATCACCGGTCATGTTGGGCATGGTCATGTCTGTGACAACCAGATCAAATGCGGCGCCTTTTACCTTGAACACTTCCAGGGCTTCAATACTTCCAGTACGGAACGTTACGCGATAGCCAAGCCGTTCAAGTATGGTTTTCTCCATCTGAACAATCGGTTCTTCGTCATCAACCAAAAGAATATGTTCATTGCCCATTGGGCTGATTTTCATCTTTTTTTCGGTTGGGATTTCAACCGATTTTTCCATCAAAGGAAGATAAACATTAAAAGTCGTTCCTTGTCCAACTTCACTGTACACTTTTATCTCACCGCCATACTCATTGACAATTCCGTGAACAACAGAGAGACCTAATCCGGTACCTTTACCTTTCTCCTTGGTGGTAAAGTACGGATAAAATATTCTGTCTATGATGTCAGGGTCAATCCCTTTACCTGTATCGGAAACGGTTAGCATCACGTATCGGCCGGGTTCAAGTAAAAAGGCCGGGATATCCTCCTGACGGAATTCTTTTTCACAAAGCCTTAATGATATTTCTCCATGGTCCGGCGCGATGGCATGATAGGCATTGGTCATCAGGTTCATGGCGATCTGGTGCAGTTGTGTTGGGTTCGCCATTATAAAACCGCATTGGGGATTGATGTCCTGATGAATTTTTATATCGCTTGGGAGGCTTGACCGGCATAGCTTCAACACCTCTTTTAGAATACTTTGAAACCGGACCGGCATGCTTTTGTCTTCGGATTGACGGCTGAAAGAAAGGATCTGCTTGATAAGCTCGCTCCCCCTTGTGGCAGCAGTTAGAATTTCCCTGGCATTTTGATATTCGGTGCTGTCTTCAGAAAAGTCTTCCATCAGCATTTGTGAAAAACCGACAATCGGAAAAAGGATATTGTTAAAATCATGGGCAATACCACCGGCCAGAGAACCGATGGATTCCATTTTATGGGCTTGCTGCATCCGCTTTTCCAACCGAACCGCTTCTTCTGCCATCTGCCTGCGATCAGTTATGTCCATGATATTACCTACCACTTGGACAATCCGCTTCTTCCTGCGAACGGCCCGGGCCATGGTGCGAATCCATTTTTTTCGGCCTTTTGCGCTAGTCAGCGGACATTCAAAATCATAGGGTATCCCGTCTCGAACACACGTCAAGAAAGCGTTGGTGATCTTGTCGTGATAATTTGAATCAAAACAGGGCAGGCTGTGCTGAAAGGGATCAAACATATTGGGATCAAACATTTTTTGATCAAGTTCATAAATACGGTAACAGCCTTCGGTCCAGGACATCTTCTGCAGGTCCACATCCCATTCCCAGCCACCGGTTTGACTCAACTCTTCCGTGGTTTTTAAAAGCGCCTGATTCCTTATCAGCTCAAATTCCATTTTTTTTCGTTCGCTGATATCCCGTAAAATAGAATTGATCCCCTGTGGGCGGCCCAGATCGTTTCGGCTCACGCTCTTTGAGAATTCCACCCATATCCGTCGGCCATCGGCAGTCAGCCTTTCGGACTCATAACCGGCTACTTCCCCGGTTTCATTCAAACGGCGCATCATTCTTTCCCGTTCTGCCAGGCGGTCTTCAGGGCAGAAGCGTGTGATGGTCGACCCCAGGGCCTCTTCTGCCCCACAGTTAAACATTTTTTCCGCGCTGGGGTTGAACACCGTGATCCTCTCATCCATATCAGTGGCCACCACCGCATCAACAGAAACCGCCAATACGGATGCGTATCGACGTTCAACGGTTTTACGTTGATTTTCGTTTTCAATGGCCCACAGGGCAAAGGCAATGTCGCCTGCCACTTCCTTTATGAGGTCGTGTTCTTCGGGGCAGTGGGCAAATTTGATGGGGCAGGACAGACTGAGCCAGCCAAAGTTCCTGTCAGCGTGATTCAGCCCCACAGACAGCCCGGCCTGACCGGCATAGAGATCAATCAGCGGACAGCCCTTGCAATGGTCTGACGGATTTTCTTTTACCTGAATACTGCCGGACGTGTAGACCGCTTTGGCACAGGCCGGTATATCCCCGGCGAGCAGACGTTCAGCCATGGGGGTAAATCCGCCGTTAAACCCCGCATGATAAAATGGTTTCTTTGGCCGCCTGTCCACCGTCAGAGCGATCCATGCGTTATAAAAGCCGCGGGTTTCCACCAGCAGGCAACAGGCTTTATTCAAAAGGCGGTCCGGATCCTTTTCTCCGACAATGAGCTGGTTGACCTTACGGATGGCTGCCAGCACACGGTTCTGATGGTCGAGGCGCTCTTGCAGTTTCACGCGGCTGCAATTGAAGCGATCCATCACGATTCCCACAAACAGAGCGGCTATCACGTAAAAAGATCGAAAGAGCAACTCTTTTGGGCTCGCCCCATGCACTGCAAGGCCCCAGAAGGTTTGTCCCTCACTGGGGAAAAGAAAGTAATTCATCAGAACATCCAGGATACACAGAACCAGGCCGAGCAGCATGGCACTGATATATATGGCCATGGTATCGGTCTGGGCCCGTCGTGACGACAGGCCGAAAAAACGCCGGACAGGCCCCAGGCTTAGGATCACATAGGCCACCATCAGAAAAACATAGGCCGTCACCGTGTGTTTGATGCCCACCGTATGGAGCCAGGCCGGACTCACGTGGTCCTTTACCAGCAAGGGATCCCAGGGCGGTGGATTCAAAGAGACCAGCCATGGGAATACCATCAGAAAGCCAAGTTCACTAATGATACGAAACGGAATCTCCACGGCAAACGAAGCCATATACCAGGGAGAGCTGTCGGAGCGGCGGTCGGCCCACCAACCGTGCCAGACAATCCATAAGGTGAAGACCGGCACCGAGTAAAGGATCCCCCAGCCGTCCCCGTACCAGAGCCACCACATGGTTTGGCATCCGCCTGCCAGGGCGCAAAGCAGTCCGTAGCGCCAACCCCAGGCCAAAGCAATAACCAGGGGAAAAAACACCCCCAACAGAATGCTGATTTTAAAATCGCCAGTTTTTAAAAATTCAATGTCCAAAAAATTAATACCGAACCCGATCAATCCAAAGACAACTGCCACGGTCACCTGGTAGGAACGCATTCCAGGAAATTTAAGCCCGGGGATCTGATTCCAAAAATCGTTTCTATGTCTATCATTGCCCATTATACATTCTCCGAAAGCAGGGGAAGAATTTATTTATATGAAAGCCGAAATAATTTAATTTTAATTAGTTACATATTTCGTTTTGGATTAAACCGGGTGTTGATATACCAGGTTTGGGGTGTCTAAAAACTCCCTATTAGCTTAATTTTTTAACTCTTTATTCTGACCATGGCCTATTGAGTATTTTAATTTACCATGAAGAACATGAAGCGCATGAAGAAAATATACTGGACGGCAGGATGGAAAATTATCCATCCTGCCGATGTTTATTTCAATGAGTTAAAAATCAGTAAAATCATCATCGTCATCCAGAGGAATTATCTGGTTCGGTCTAGCCTCGTTGGATAATGGTTGGCCCAACGCTTTTTTCTTCGTCGCGACAGAGGAAATGGCTTTAATTTGCCTCCGTCCGGCTATAGATTCGTTTTGTCTGCCGCTGCCATTGACCAGGAGTACCAGGTCCCCCACATACTCCTTGAGCTGTTCGGCCTGGGCGTTCATTTCTTCTGATG
>JAQYWJ010000240.1 GCA_030145005.1 Desulfobacter sp.
GAGGGAACTCTCGGTTAATATTTTATACTTTGGTTGACAAAAAGGTTGTTCCTATTTTATAGCCTAACTAAGGGATTCTGCAAAATAAAAGCATGAAAGAGCAGATGCCGGTATTTTGCACCTGTTGATTCGACCATCAAATTTTTTTATAATATACTGATATTAATTAGCATTGCTGCAAATCTTCTAAAAAGCATGCTGCCTTGGTATGATTTTTAAAACGAAATAATATCAACTTATCATATTTTTTTTGGAAATATATTTGACCTACGAAAACGGTCACTTCCAAGTCCTGTGGTTACAGGGTTGAAAAAAAACTTGATAGTCGACTGTTGACTTACTTACTTGGAAATGGAGGATTGAAAACATGGCGTTACGAATAAACACGCTTCTTCTGGTAATTTTTACAGGCCTTTTGGTTCTGACCTCTGACTGTGTTTTTGCACGGTCTTTGCAGCCCGATTTGGAAGGTGCCTGGCATGACTATCTTCAGGCCAGCAGGTCAGGAAATGAGTCGGAACTTCAAAAAACAATGTCTTCCTACAGCCTTTGCACCTTAAAAAACAGACTAATTTCGGCACAGCGGTCGTTAACGCCTGATATCATAAGAAGTTTTGCAAAATACGGCCCTGATATATCCAAAATGGAATTTGCCAGGATGCTTGAAAAAGGAGATAATGTAGGCCTTGTATATGTCAGGGATTCAGGAAAAAAAGACGACGATGGAAACCCCACAGTGACTTTTAGCGCCATTAAATTTGTAAATGAGTCGGGATGGAAAGTGGAAGCCACCATGAATTGCGACAAGCCAATGTATCGGGATGATGGCCGGAAAACACAATTTTATCTGTCAGACCTGCGACCGGCCTGTGCCATGGACGGGAAGGTAAAACCGGCCCCGACCTTGGTTCAAAAGCCGTATTCATCAGCTCTTCTTGATGTGTTCAGTTATGGTTACCAGGCTCAGGTTCTGGTTAACGGTGTCCCCCAGAAGCCCGTCACAGCGAGTTGGTCCGGGGTAGTGATAGGTGGTCTTTGCAAGAACAAAAACAAAATCACCATTAAAATGACAAAATTATGCGCAGCCAAGCAGAGTGCTCCTAAAATAAGAATTCGTCAGCTTCTTAAAAATCGTACAACACGAGAAGTTTTGAAATTTGCGCCCCAAAAAAATATTGAAGGGGTCCATACATTTACCGTCTCAGTTAGATAGTGCCCGACCGAAAACCGTAAATTTTGCCGATTACTTCGTTGGCCGGAAATTTTAATCCTCGGAATATTCAATATATGCCTGTGGTTAAAATTTCCGTCCGCTTTGTACTCAACAAAATTTTCAGGTTTTCGTTCAGACACTATATACTTTTTACTGCAGGGAGCGTGCCCCATGACAAGTATGAGGAAAATACATAATTACAACGGGTTCTCCACGGAATCCGACAATTCAATCTTCAACCTGGAAGGCAATTTCGGCGCCCATCACTATAGCAGGATAAACCTGGTGGTCAGACGCGCCAAAGGCTGCTGGCTCACCGATAACAAGGGAAACAAATACCTGGACTGCCTGGCCGCCTACTCGGCTGCCAACCCGGGACACCATCATCCCACCATTACCAATGCGCTGCTCAACGCGCTCACCGGTAATTATGCATCGGTTCTCTCCAACGTGGTATTCACTGACCCTTTAGGCATCTTTCTTTCCGAATGTGCGGCATTTGCCCCCCAGCTTGCTCCTAAATTCGGTTCGCACGGCAACAAGGTCCTGGCCAAAAACGGTGGTGTGGAGTCCGTTGAAACGGCAATAAAAGCCATGCGCTACTATGGGTTTAAACAAAAAGGAATCGAAGACGGCAAGCAGGAAATCATTGTATTTGACCGCAATTTCCATGGTCGTACCATTTCCGTGGTCTCCTTTTCCTCCAACAAAAAATATAGGGAAGGGTTCGGGCCTTTAACACCGGGCTTTGTCTCTGTGCCCTTTGGGGATCTGGAAGCGGCTAAAAAAGCGGTTACCCCTAACACCTGCGGTATTCTTGTGGAACCTTTGCAGGGAGAAGGCGGTATGAATATTCCGCCCAAGGGCTTCCTCAAAGGATTGAGGGAGCTGGCCGACGAAAAAGACTTGTTCCTGGTCTGTGATGAAATCCAAGTGGGCTTGGGCCGTGCCGGCAAGCGGTTCTGCTTTGAGTACGAAGGCATTGTGCCTGATGGCTTAATTCTGGGCAAAGCCCTTTCCGGCGGCCTGGTGCCCTTGTCCGTGTTCATGACCAATGCTAAAGTCATGGATATGATCTTTTCCAAGGGGTCTGACGGTTCCACATTCGGTGGCTATCCCCTGGCCTGTGTGGCCGGTACCGCCGCCCTGAAGGTATTTCTGGAAGAAAAACTGGATGAACAGTCCGCAGAAAAAGGCGCACGCTTAAAAAAACGCATTGAAGAGATTGGCAAACGCTCACCTTATGTCAAAGAGGTCCGGGGCTTGGGTCTTTTCATCGGCATTGAAGTTAAAGACGGCAATGCCATGGAATTCTGCCGCAAACTGATGAAGGAAAGACTTATTGTAAAGGACAGCCACGGCCACACCATTCGTATTTCTCCGCCCCTGATCATCAATGACGAGGAGATGGATTTCATGGTGGAACGTCTGGAACGGGTGCTGGTTCCTTAGGGGATTTTGACATCATCAGTGGTAAAACAAGTGAACGCCTTGCCGTTAAAGGCTTTGAGCTTTTGATTATAGGCATACTGTGGCGTTGTGGTGATTGGGATTGTCCTTGATTTTATATTTTCGGCCGGGCACTAAATAATCTGGGAAAGGGATTCCAGGACATGGGAAAATCGTTTTCCACCCCTGGAATGTGTTTTGTAAAATTCAAGGCAGCGCCGGACCAGATCCAGCACCTCTTGGTGGGAGAGTATATCGGGCACTTCCATGCCAAGCCTTGGATGGCGGCCCAGCCGTCCGCCCAGAAGCACCCGGTAGCCGGATTTGTCGGTGTCCAGGGTGCCTGTGGGGCAGGCGCCCATGCATTTGCCGCAGGCAAGACAGGTGGACGTGTTGATTTCAGGACCCTCGTCATTCAGTGAAACAGCACCCTCGGGGCAGATCTCCACGCAGGCCCTGCAAAGGGTACAGGGTTCAGCCGTGATGCCGGGAAGGGCGGCCCCGATGATGCCGATGTCTGCGATCTGGGGCTGGGAACAGGCATTGGGGCAGTCTGAAATGGAAACCCGGAGTTCGTGGTGAAACTTGAGGTCTCCTTTTACTTCTAATTTAAGAAAGCCGAGTATATCAGCCTTTTCCATGAGGGCGTCAATATCTTTGACCAGCTGTGCAGAAGAAGGAGCCACGGAATTGGGGCAGCCCCGGCCGCCGAAACAGGCGGAAACGTCGTAGCCCCTGATTTCGCTTTCCATGCCCCCCTTGGAGAGGAACTTTTTCTTCAGGGCCCGGACATCCTCCAGGGTGACCCGGTTTCCGCCCTTGTCCGCAACAAAGTTTTCCACCCGTTTGCGGACCTTTTTACGGACAAAAAAGGGAACTTTTCTGATGGCGGTCTCTGCCTCTTTGTCCCAGATCACGACAGGATTTCTCCCTTAG
>JAQYWJ010000241.1 GCA_030145005.1 Desulfobacter sp.
CAGGTGCCTGATATAGATCTTGATGCAGATTTGTATCAGAGTGGTTTTTTTTCATTTCAGGATAAAAAAGAGATCGCGATTTTTCATAAAACAGAAGAAAAAAAGAGATATCAGATTACCCAAAGCTTTCAAAGCAACAGGGTACGGATGCTGGCCCAAAGAATACTTGTGCGAAATTTCAATGAAAAGCCGGGATGTACCCCTGAGTTCCAGGCGCATTTAAAACGAATTTTGGGAATTGATCCGGAGAAACCTATCAAAGGATATAAGGAGGATGTCAAACGGACCTGTGCCAAAGCGCTTGAGGAGCTTGAAAAGATTGAAGCAGGAAAAATGCATTCCTTTGATTCCAGCCGGAAAGATCTTTTAAAGTGGCTTAAATCCCACATTCAGAGTCAATCAGCCTTTTTTGCTGATACGTTTTAATTCTTCTATCTGGGCAGTGTGAATGAACCGATTTAGCACCTCTTCATTTTCCCTGGTAATACTGGTGATCTTCAGACCAATTAATGTATGAGTTTCTGAATAATTCATGTTTATTCGCACAACCTGAATTTTAACGGGAAAGGTTCCTATCGCCCCGGGTTGATCCCGGTCCACTAAAGCAAGCCCCATGATCATTTCGGTACCGATTTTCAATGCGGATAAGGGGGTGTTACGCTTTTTTTTCCTTTCAAGGATGACAAGGCCTAAACCTGAAAAAGAGATGTCTTTTATTTTGAAATCACCTGGGGTTCGATATTCCTGTTTGTTATAGACTATCTTGGCCTTTACCGCATATCTGCTGGTCATTGGAAGCCTGAACGCGGACCGTATATTGGTTTCGATGGCCGGTAACTGGTATTGAAGCACAATCGCTTTTGCCGGGAGGCCGTTGGCCATGGGATAGTTGCTGATAAATTTGATCGGCCTGCAACGAACCCCGATCCGTAGCCGGCGTTGATCAATATAAACAAGCGTTGTCAGGTGAAGCTGTTCAAACGGTGTGTTTGGGGTGACAGGAACAATTGGCTGGGCAATGGTGATGGTTTGTTTTTTAAAATCAGCATCATAAATAATGGAAGATTTTGAAATGGGAAAATCGGTATTTATATTAAATACCAGATTTACTCCCACCGAAGGAAAAAATATCTTTTTGACGTCAAAATCCATGCCCTATAATTCAATCAGGCAGTATTGATCCCAACGTTGGGGGTCAATACTACCTGATTGATATGCTGTGTAAAAGAAATTATTTTACAGCGTCTTTAAGGGCTTTGCCGGGTACGAATTTGGGCACATTTCTAGCCGGGATATTGATTTCTTTTCCAGTCTGGGGGTTTCTGCCTTTTCTTTCTTTTCTTTCAGCGGTTTTAAATGTGCCGAAACCTACCAGAGTAACAGAGTCATTGGCAGCCAACGCATCAGTGATTGTCTCAATCATGCAGTCAACAGCGGCCTGAGCATCTTTTTTACTGCTGAGAACTTCTGAAACTTTGTTAATTAAATCACCTTTATTCATCGTGTTCACTCCTTTTTTTGGGGGGTTGTTAGGAAATATTTAAGTTAAAAGTATTATTTAGTGAAAATATTTTTCATATAGCTTTTGAGGTTACGTTACGTCGTTGAGCCGGGCGTGTCAAGTCTTTATTGCGTTTTATTAAAAATTCGTTGCCAGTTTTTTTCGGACAGCATAGAATGTTTGCAAACAGGAGGGAAAAATGGATGTAGCGCTTGTCAATCCTTTCATTGAAGGAACTTTACACATTCTTGATACCACTGCCCTAGTAAAAGTAAAACCAGGGCCGCTTTTTTTAAAAGGAAACACCTTTCATAATGGAGATATTTCAGGGCTTTTGACCGTCGAGGGGGATCTGGAAGCAACGGTTGCGATTTCTTTTACTGAAAAAAGTATATTAGGCATTGTGTCTGCCATGTTTGGCGAGGAACTTACCGAAATTAATGAAGAAATTATCGACGCTGTTGGGGAAATAAGCAACATGGTTGCCGGACAGGTGACAACAAAAATTGGGGAACTGGGGAAAAAAGTAAAAGTTAAATTCGTAGAAGTTGTGACAGGTCGAAATAAAGAAATTTTACATACCGAATCCGGCAGTCATGTTGTCGGTATTCCCTTTCATACAACCAAGGGCAAGGTGTTGCTTGAAGTCTGTTATTCGGATCAAAGCTCATGATCAAAATTCTGCACATTTGTGGCGCTTATATTTTGATCATGAGCCCGAAAAAAGTTTAAATTAGGGTCTTGGAATATTACACTATGGGCAGGTTCGCGTTGCGCCAGGCAAACACGCCGCCTGCCTGTGATTTTATATTGGTAAATCCCTGGTCTTTAAGAAAACCGGCTGCAATATTGGACCGGTATCCGCTGCCGCATTGTAGAATAATCTCCCGGTCTTTGTCTGCTTTGGGTATTTTATGATCTAAAATATCGGTCAAAGGAAAGTGAACGGCGTGTTCAATATGGCCGCTATTCCACTCTGCCATGGTACGGACATCCAGAATCAAAGGGCCATCCGGACCATTTTTTTTGTGAAGCTGCAAGGGGGAAATTTGGGCCAGCTGATCCACGGGCCTGCCACTCATAAGCCATTCATTTATACCGCCTGAAAGATATCCCAGGACTGCATCATAGCCAATACGGTGAAGTTCGGTGAGCATCCGGTCGTAGGCGTCCCGGTTCTCCACCACCAATAGCAGTTCAGTGCCCGGGTCAATCACCATACCCACCCAGTTGGCCAATTGCTTTTCAAACCCGATGTTGATGCTGCCGGGAATGTGGAATCCTCCATATGCGGCACTGTCCCGGGTGTCCATGACCAATGTGGTTTCCTCTTCCATCAATTCCTGGAACTGGTCGGGTGTCAGTCGTTTGTCCAGGGTGCAGGCATCCAGCAGGTCTGCGCCTTTTCTGTTGGTGGAAATGATATGTGAAAAGCTTTTGGGCCGGGCCGGGAAGGCAGACATAATGTTTTCTTTAAACGCCTCAAAGGAATCAAACTGCAGCATGGGGTTGGCGCTGCGTTCATATCCCAATGTGGAACTTTTTTTTGAGCTCATGCCCCTGCCACACAGTGACCCTTCTCCATGGGCTGGGTAGACTTCAAGGTAGTCAGGATAAGCTGCAAGGGTTTTGTACAGGCTGTTGTAAAGGTTCTCAACCTGTTCGTCCAGGATCTCGGATCCGGGAAGGTCGGGCCGTCCAATATCCCCCACAAACAGCAGGTCACCGGTTAGAATCATTTCCGGTTTATCGGAACGTCCTGTGTCCGTGACGACCAGGGAAATGGAATTGGGTGTATGACCCGGTGTGTGCAGCACTTCCACCTTTGCAGCCCCAAGGGTGAAAATATCGCCTTGTTCAATGCCTTTATGGGCATAACTGATCTCCACGCTGTCGTTAATATATATATCTGCACCCGTAGCTGCGCTTAATTCCTGGTCGCCTGAAATATGGTCTGCATGAAGGTGTGTATTGACAATATGGGTGATGCGCATACCTTCCTGGTAAGCAATATCC
>JAQYWJ010000242.1 GCA_030145005.1 Desulfobacter sp.
CTCGTCAGACTCATCCGGCGTGTCCGGCGTGTCCGGATCAGGATCTTTTGTCCCTGTCTCGTCGTCGGAGTCGTCATCATTGACATCTTCCTGTTCATTGCGTTCCTGGTTCTCCTCCTCTTTGGGCGCCTCCGGTTCAGTCCGGATGTTCCGGCGTCCAAAGAAATCAAAATCCGGGCGCAGACTTGCAATCAGATCATCGAGTTCAGGCCCCATAACCGTTTCTTCTTCCAGGAGAAGATCGGTCAGAGCATGGAGGATGTCGATGTTCTCCTCTAAAAGGGTTTTGGCTGTGTCGTATGCGTGCTTGATCAGGCCTGCCACCTCGGCGTCTATTTTCTGGGCTGTGGCTTCGGAATAGCCTTTGGCCTGGGTCATTTCCCTGCCGATGAAAATATTGTCATCATGGTCTTCATAGGAGACCGGTGCCAGGTTATCACTCATGCCGAAACTTCTGACCATGCGGTTGGCAAGTTTGGTGGCCTGCTTTATGTCATTGGAAGCCCCGGTGGAGATTCGTTTGAATATGATCTCTTCTGCCACGCGGCCGCCAAAGGCAATGGACAGTTCGTTTTCCAGCTGGTCCTTGTATTTGAAATCCCCTTCCTCGGGCAGAAACCAGGTTACCCCGGCAGCCCTTCCCCTGGGGATAATGGTGATTTTATTCACGGTATCCGTATTGGGCAGGAACCGGGCTACCAGGGCATGACCGCCCTCGTGGTAGGCCGTGGTCTTTTTTTCTTCTTCCTTGATTACCTTGGATTTTCGTTCAAGCCCCATGTAAACCTTGTCCTTGGAATCTTCAAAATCGCGCATGGACAGTTTTTCATGATTGCGTTTGGCTGCCAGAAGCGCTGCCTCATTGCACAGGTTTTCCAGATCTGCACCGGAAAAACCGGGCGTCCCTTTGGCAAGAATGGTCGGATTTACATCCTTGGCCAAGGGGCTTCTTTTCATGTGTACCCGCAAAATGCCTTCACGCCCCTTGATGTCGGGCATGTCCACCATCACCTGCCGGTCAAACCGGCCGGGACGCAGCAGTGCCGGGTCCAGAACATCGGCCCGGTTGGTTGCTGCCATGAGAATAACCCCTTCATTGGATTCAAACCCGTCCATCTCCACTAGAAGCTGGTTCAAGGTCTGTTCCCGTTCATCGTGCCCGCCGCCAAGGCCTGCGCCCCGCTGACGTCCCACGGCATCAATTTCGTCAATAAATATAATACACGGGGCGTTTTTCTTGCCCTGGGCAAACAGATCCCGGACCCGGGATGCGCCGACACCCACAAACATTTCAACAAAATCAGATCCGGAAATGGTGAAAAACGGAACGCCTGCTTCCCCTGCCACAGCCCGGGAAAGCAGGGTTTTGCCGGTACCGGGATTGCCCATCAGAAGCACGCCCTTGGGGATACGGCCGCCCAGCCGGGTATATTTATTGGGGTTTTTCAGAAAGTCCACCACCTCGGTAAGCTCTTCCTTGGCCTCATCAATGCCCTCGACATTGGCAAAGGTTACCTTTTCCCCCTTGTCGTCCATGAGCCTGGCCCTGCTTTTTCCAAAAGACATAGCTTTTCCCCCGCCGCCGCCGCCCTGCATCTGACGCATGAAAAAAATCCATACCCCGATGAGCACAATCATGGGCAGCCAGGAAATGACAATGGACATGAACCAGGACGATTCAGCCGGCGGCTTGGCCTTGATGGCCACCCCGCTTTTGCGGAGGGTATCGATGAGCTGGGCATCGTCCGGGGCATAGCTGTTGAATCTTGCACCGCTGGTGTCTGTAATGATCAGATCCCGGCCCTGGATAACCACATTTTGAATCCGGCCCTCTTCCACAAGGGATAAAAATTCTGAATAGCCGATGTCTGACTGGCCGCTCGGCTGTTGATTGAATACATTGTAAAGCATGACCATCATCAGGACAATCACCAGCCAAAGGGAGATATTTTTATAGAATTGATTCAATGTATTTCCTCTCTTAAATCTTAATATGAAAGTCCCAATAAAATGTGAACTTAGCGCCCTTCGGGCGAACTTTATTGTTCCCCAAAATGGAAATTCCTATACTATTAAATTACTTTCATGTTTTGTTATGGGTTGAGCCTGGGGTGTTGATAGACCAAGTCAGCCCATGGCAGTTATTCGGCTAAAAACATCAATGAATATATATAAACATAAATTTATTTTATACAAGGGTTAGGCCCATGGTCAAAATAAAATCTCACATATGCTTGTTTTTTAAGCCGCCCTCGGCGTTATGCCAACGGAAAAATATTCCAATATGCTTCCGTTGGCATGCCTTGATGGCGACTTAAAATCCGGCGCATCTGCGGCAGATTTAATTTTGATCATGGGCCTTATATCCCGGGGTTTTCGTCCGTTTTTTCATTTTGAACCTGCGGGTCTTAAGATGCCTGCCAAGTGTCCGCAGTGCTGTTTCTTCCTTTTTTATACGCAGAATATCCCTTTGTTTGTATACCCGGATTTGGCCTGGAAGGTCCAGACTCTTTCCCGATTCTCCTTTTTTGCCTGCAAAGTAAAGGATATCCCGGATATGGGTGTGGGAAATCCGTCTTAAATTCTGCTTTACCGACAACAGTGCTGCGCGGATGACCCGGGCTCCCAGCGCCCGGTCAAGTTTTTTAATCGCTGGTATGGACAAATCAATTTGATCTTTTTGCCTTCCGGTTGTTGCTTTGTCCAGGGCGGTTCGGGCCATCTGGTCCAGAAGATCATCTTCCTGTCCGATGATGCCGGACAGCCGTTCTATCCCTGCTTTAATGTCGGGATTGAACTCCGTTTCAAGAAACGGGATCAGACAATGCCGGATTCGGTTGCGAAGATAGGATGTGTCGTCATTGGACTCATCAATCCTGTACTCCTGGTTTATCTCATCAAGAAACGCCAGGATGTCGGCTCTGGGCATCCGGATCAGAGGACGTATAAATTTTTCCTGCCTGACCGGCGGAATCCCCCGAAGGCCAAGGGGGCCGGTCCCGCGAACAAGATTCATTAAAACCTGCTCTATATTGTCATCCCGGTGATGGCCCAGGGCAATACGGTGAAATCCTTTTTCACAGGCCACCCGGGTAAAAAAATCATACCTGACATTTCTGCCGGCCTCTTCAATACAGAGCTGTTGCTTTTTCGCAAATTCTGCTACATTTTTTGTTTCAACTACCAGGTCAAGGTTGTGTTCCCGGGCAAATTCACGGACAAAGGCCTCATCGGCCAGGGCGTGACTGCCCCGAAGCATATGGTTCAGATGTGCCAGGCCTATACGGATATCCAGATCTTTTTTTAAACCCGTTAAAACCTTTACCAGAGCCATGGAGTCAGGACCGCCGGAAACGCCGATCAATACACTGTGGCCGGGGGCAATCATGTCGTGTTCCCGGATGGTGCCAAGCACCTGGTCTGTAAATTTTTGGGCAAAGGAGGACTGGGCTGTCATTTGTTATTTATGTTGCTTGTACGATACAGGTGAATTCGTTTG
>JAQYWJ010000243.1 GCA_030145005.1 Desulfobacter sp.
TGTTTGGTGGAATGTATCGTCGCTAACATCAATTCATCTCTCGTATTGTTAATTTATGCTGCTCGTGTAGATAATCAATAATTTCCCCGAACACCTTTCAAACGCTGAAGAAGCAAGTGTAGTATCCCATAATAACCGCTGAATCCGGAAAATATGCGAAAAGTTCGGTTTTGGCATTTCGGCTAAACTCTTATTGGCTTATAGGAGGAGAATATGCATGGTCTAAGATTTTGGACAATCGCCTTATCCGCAATCGCTTGTGTCATTTTTTACGCTTGCAGCCGCGAGCAACCGGTAAACATGGATGCAGTGCTTAGCCAAGCCCAAACATACGTGGGCTCCAATACCTGCAAGATGTGTCATCTCGAACACTTTGATTCCTGGAAAATGACCCAGCACAGCCGCATGATCCAAGATGCCCGGCAAAACCGTGATGTAATTGTAACGGCAATCGACGAAAAAGTCATCCGCGAAGACCTGGCCAAGCTGGAGGACAAGCTAAAGGTAGCTTCTGATAAGATTTACGTGCCCAAAGAGGAGGAGATCCTCTATACCATCGGCAGCCAGTGGAAGCAACGGTTTATCGTCAGCAAGAACGATAAGCTGTTCATTTCACCGATCCAGTACAACGTTAAAACCGATCGCTGGGTCAACTACCACGAAGCCGACTGGGACAAGCGCCCCTGGTTGCTGAAGTGCGGGGGGTGTCATACCACGGGCGTGGATTTGGAAAAGCAGACGTTCAAAGAACCTGGTGTCGGATGTGAATCCTGCCACGGCAAAGGTTCCTGGCATGCCGCATTGCCCAAAACGGCCGTATTTGAAAAACGCCAGACCATCGTCAACCCGGCCAAGCTGCCTACGGGTGTCGCTCAGCAGATCTGTGGATCCTGTCACAACCGGGGTAAATCCAAGTCGACCGAGGGGGCCGGTTGGCCAGTGGGATACGAACCCGGCAAAGCCCTGTCAAAATACTATGTATCAACCTCATATGCCGACGGGGATAAAAAACATCTATACTCCAACGAATTCTCCAAAGGCCACCACCAGCAGCATATTGATTGGTCCAAATCCCCACACGCCAAGGAAGGTGTGACCTGCACCTCCTGCCACTACGTGCATCAGATCGGTATACCGCAAACGCAATCACAGACTCAGGCCGCCGGTTCGACCCAATGCCGACAATGCCATGAGATGGTGAACAGAAAAGGGGCTCACCAAATCCACTCTTTTGCCAACTGCGTGGGCTGTCACATGCCGCGTATCGCCAAGAGTGCTGAAATCGGTGATATTCGCAGTCATACATTCATTCCCCTGCTACCCAAGGAAACCCTGGCTGATCCGACGATTCCCAATTCATGCACCAGCTGCCACAAGCATAAGGATGCCGATCTGGCCAAACTGCAAAAGGCCTATGACACATTGACCCAGCGCCCCCAACCTCAGGGTGCGGTCATTCCGCCGATCGACTATCAGTAGGTGAGTCAAAGGAGAGGACCTATGCAAAGGATCAGATTGCTCCGCTGTTACCTGGCAAGTGTTATCATTTTAGGAGTGGCGGTTGCCGTGAATCCATCACTCGCCCAGGATGAAGCGGCTTCGGCCATCCGCCGGTACAAGGCTTATGAAGCCAGCACCGGTTACTACGAGGATTACGAGGTGCTGCCGAAACGACAGCGCCCCTTGATCACGATTCCTAACATCCGTCAAGGACTGATGCCATACAGCCCGGCAACTGCGCAAATACGCAGTCGATTTCGCCTGGCCGACTCTCACCAGGGAATCGGCTTTTATCAGGGGCGGCAATGTGCAGATTGCCACACAGCGGCAGCCACGGATATCCATTCAACCCGGGCTAACTTAACCTGCCGTCAGTGCCACGGTGGTGAGCCGATCGCCAATATCAATTACTATTGGTCGCCGCTCAATCCCATTCGCCGGCACGCTTATGTGTGCTCAAAATGCCACCAGGGCGCCAGCGCCTCTTTTGCCACCTATGTGGTCCACGAACCCAACCCGGCCATGGCCGATACCTTTAAGAAATTCCCGGTATTGGCTTATGCCTTCTGGATCATGATCGCCATTGCGGCAGGAACGTTTGTGGTGTTCCTGCCGCATACCCTGCTTTGGGGGATTCGTGAGTTGTTTGTTAAAAAAAGGACCGGCGGAGGTGAAAATGACAACAAAAAATAGGATTAAGCGTTTTACACTGCTGCAGCGATTGTCACATATCTTTCTCATAATCACCTTTCTTGTCCAATCCGCCACCGGTTTGGGGCGTATGTACATGGAAACCGATTTCGGGCAGTGGTTGTGCTGGATTTTCGGCGGGTATGAAACGACCCTTGAGGTTCACATCTGGTTCGGCCTCATCATGCTCGGTGGATTCGTCCTGCATGCATGCTATCTCGTGTCCAAAATCAATTGGACCAATTTTCCGAAGAGCTTATTCGGACCGGACTCCATGTTGCCCCGCGGGGCGGATATCAAGGATTTTTTTCAACATGTGGCATGGTTCTTCGGACTTCGCCCCGCCCCGGCCTTTGACCGATGGGGCTATTGGGAAAAATTCGACTACTGGGCGGTTTTCTGGGGAATGGTGATCATCGGTGTCACCGGTCTTTTACTGGCCTGGCCCATCGCCACCAGCCGCATCATTCCAGGCTGGAGCCTCAATGTAATGTTCTGGATTCATCGCATTGAGGCAATATTAGCCATGGGACATGTTTTCATCATTCACTATTTTATAGCCCATCTTCGGCGGCACAATTTCCCCATGGACCGCGGTATGCTCGAAGGTAGTGTGAGTATTGAGGATGCTATTCATGAAAGGCCGGCCTGGATCGAAAGACTTGAATCCAAAGGATTACTTTCGGGATTACTGGTATCCGATGCGGCTTTCAGCCAACGCATCGTGCAATATCTGATAGGGTTTGTTGCTATGGGTATCGGGGTATTTTTATTGATTGGTGCAATCGTCAATGCGCCTTACATCCATTTGTGAAAAGTCAATGCCCAGGTCTAAGGGATACAGGGCAAACGCATTAAAAATTTGATTATAATAAATTCAATGGGTTATAAAACGTTATTTTAGCTTTTATTCTCTTTTCAAAAAGTTCGTTTTTTTTACTATTTGAATTTATTGAAAACAAAAATCATGCCAAATTTTCATGCGTTATGCCTGTTGGACAACCATTATAACCTTCTTATCGAAAGAATTGATCTTACACTTTCCCGCAGTATGAGACAGCTCAACAGAGTTTACACCCAGTCGTTCAACCCCAGGCATAACCGGGCAGGGCATATTTTTCAGGGCCGGTACAAAGCCATATTGGTTCAAAAACAGACCCATCTGCTGGAGTTGTGCCGGTATGTTGTCCTGAATCCGGATAGGGCGAAAATGGTTAAGAAAACTGGGGATTTGAAATGAAGCCGTTATTATTCAATCGCTTTTAAAGGCGTTAAGCCGACGAGCAAAATAATTAACCCCCAAAAAAA
>JAQYWJ010000037.1 GCA_030145005.1 Desulfobacter sp.
TTAGATCAACGCCTCCTTTTGATTTGGGTTAGCCCGGATTTATTTTTTCCGAGTTCCTTAGACCATGATAAGGGCTATGGAAACAATGAAATCCACCATATGATTTGTCTTTCTACCCGTCTTTTTCGTTGCATCAATAAGCAAATATTTCAAGATGCATCCCATTGATGCATCTTGAATACGAGTAAAAATCCTTTTCCCTATTTGTGGATTTTAAAATTTCTATGGCCCTAACGCCAGAAAATATCCCGGGTCCTGAAGACCAGAGATCTCTTTTTTCCCGGCTGCAGGTCCAATGCACCGGCCTGTTCTTTTGATAATAAAAGGGTCAGCCTGAAGGCGTCCGTGTTAAAGTCCACCTCAATGCGGCCGGTTTTCGGTTCTAGTGCCATTCGGGTGACCAGGACCGGGATTTGGTTTTTTTCGTTGGATTGGTTTTCAATTTCCCGGGTGATGTTGACTTTGTCCGCCGGGATCAGGGCTGTCCTACCGGTTTTGTCAGGCAGGCTGATCTGCCGTCCGTTGGACAGCGGCAGAACCCAGTTGACGGTGCTGCCGGACTGCACTGCCTGGTAGGGTGGGGGAAGTACGATCTCCTCTTTGGGGGAAAAGATCCGGCCTTTTTCCATGGAGACCCGGGTGTCGCTGCAGGCATTGAGCCAAGCCGGATCGTGGCTGACAATGATCAGAGTACAACCCCATTTGTCCCGGGCCGCCAAAGAAGCCTTTCGAATGAGGCGTGCGCTTTCCGCATCCACACTGGCCACAGGTTCGTCCAGCAGCAGTGCCCGGGGCTTAAGAATCAGCCGTGCCGCCAGGGCCACCCGCTGGGCTTCGCCGCCGGACAATTGGTGCCAGGCCCTGGTGTGAAACTCATCAAAGTCCAGACCGACCGCGGCCAGTGCCCGGGCCGCCCGTTGTTTTAACTTTTTGGTATCTTTTCTGATTTTAAGGCCGTAGACAACATTATCCAGGACCGAACGTTTGAGCAGATAGGGGGTCTGGGTCATCAGAGTGACTCTGGATCGCACCCTGGCAGACATGGGATATTCCCTGCGGCCGTTGAAACGGATCTCGCCTTGACTGGGGGCCATGGCAAATGCCAGCAGCTTTAAAAACGTGGTCTTGCCGCTGCCGTTGGGCCCGGACAGGCCTAAGATGCTGCCGGCCGGGATGGTGAATTCGTCAATATCCAGCACCTTTTTACTGCCGTAGTAATGGCAGATGCGGCAAAGGGTGTATAAAGGTGCCGGGGTGATCATATCGTTCTACCTTTTCCTCAGAAAAGAAAGGCTTAGGTTTACCGTAAATGCGATTGTCATCAAAACAATGCCCAACGCAATGCCGTCGGCAAACAGGCCTTTGTTGGTTTCCAGGGCAATGGCCGTGGTCATGGTCCGGGTGTGATATTTTATATTTCCGCCCACAATCATGGAGATGCCTACCTCCGTAAGGACACGGCCGTATGCCGTAACAGCAGCGGCAAGAATACCAAACCTGACTTCCCACAGGCAGGTCAAAATGATATTTTTTTTTCCGGCCCCTAAAGAAATCAGAGTCAGCTTCAGAGCCGGATCGATATTTTCAATGATGGAGGCCGTGATTGCCGTCACCACAGGAAATGCCAGGATGGTTTGGCCCACGGCAATGCCGGTCAGGGTAAATAAAAGGCCCATATCGCCTAAAGGACCTTTGGAAGATATAAACGCATAGACAATCAGTCCTACGCAGACCGTCGGCAGGGCCAGAAGTGTGTCCAAAACCGTTCTTATGAGGCGTTTAAACCGGAAATCAAAGTATCCCAGAACAAAACCGCAGGGCAGCCCGGTTAAAAGACTGACCAGCATGGACCCGGTCGAGGCTTTGATGGTAGCTGAAACTGCCGACCAGGTGGAGATATCCCCACTGATCAGCAGTTCAATCGCTTTAATAAACCCTTCAACCAGAAATGTCATTATGACCTCTGCAACATTGGGGTGACCGGTGCCGGTTATTTAGGAACGGGTCTTAAATAACTTGCCCATTTTGCTATATCCGGGAGCGCGGGCGTCCCGCCCGTACGTCCGCAAGTATTGTAAAGATGCGGGCGAGACGCCCGCGCTCCCAGGTTAAGTTATTTCGGACTCATTCCTTAGTGTTTGAACGAAAAGTCACCCATCTGCGGCGTTGCAGAAAAATTTGGGCAACTTTTCGTCCAAACACGGGGTTTCCGTTCAGGCACTATTTAATTAGCATTGGGGATAAACAGTGGTTTTCCCAAAAGCCGGAATTCGCCGATCTTACTCTGGGCAGAGTCGGAGGCCATCCAGTCGGAAAATTTCAAAGCCAGGTCATACTTGGCATCAGGGCAGTTCTTGGGATTCAGGGTCAACACCGAGTACTGGTTCAAAAGGATGTCATCCCCTTCCACCAGTATGGTCAAAGGGGCATCCCCGCGCTGCTGGTCCTGGTATTTAATATAGGTCCCGCGGTCGGTCATGGTATAGCCATTTTTTTCCTGGGTAACATTGATGGTAGCCAGCATGCCCTGACCGGTTTGGACGTACCATTTTTCCTTGTCCGGCAATGTAATGCCTGCATTTTTCCAGAGCAGTTTCTCTTTCTTGTTGGTACCGGAATCATCCCCCCGGCTCATGAAAAAGGCTTTGTTTGTTTTTATGGCTGACAGGGCCTGGGAAATATCTTTGCCTTTTAAACCGGCCGGGTCTGATTTCGGACCGATGATCACAAAATCATTATACATTATTTCACGCCGGTCTTTGCCGAAACCATTGGCGATATATGCCTTTTCTGCCGGAGGGGCATGGACCAGCAGCACATCCACATCACAGTTCCGGCCAAGCTCCAAGGCTTTGCCTGTTCCCGTGGCAGTCCATTTCAGGGCGATTCCGGTCTCCTGTTTAAAAAAAGGAATCAGATAATCAAGCAAACCTGTGTTGTCTGTGGAGGTGGTTGTGGCCATCATTAATTCGTTTTTTTCACTTGCCTGCACCGTCACTGCCCAGGATAGGATCATAATGGAGGTAATCACCAGGGTTAAAATTTTTTTAAGTCTCATTTTTTTCCTCTATTTGTTATTGTTGAGTTAGTGTGGAACGTTATGATTTCAACGAGTAAGAGCCTCATTATGGTCTACTTTCTTTAGGATAGGGTGGTGCTGTTTGTCAACCAAATATAGCGGCTATATAGACAGGCTGATAAATCAAAAGTTTTTTCTTGACTCTGCTTACCTACACATTATATATAATCCAGAATAGATTATTGTTTAATTGGAAATCAGATATCAGTCTAGTCCTTTGACTGGCGCGGTTCCCCTGGATTTAATAGAAGCTTGGATAATGCATCTGTTCAGTGGGGAATCTCTCAAATTACCCGAAAAATTAATGAGGGAGAGAGTTATGTCTACATTAGAGGAACGCGTACGTTGTAAAGAGTTGCTCAGCAAAGTAAAAACCCCGGAAGAGTGTATTGAGTTCTTTAAAGACGACATGGACGTCGGCATGTCCGGGTTTACGCCGGTCGGGTATCCGAAAGTTGTACCCATCGCACTGTGTGACCACGTTGAGAAAAACAACCTGCAAGGCAAATTAAGACTCAACCTGTTTATTGGTGCTTCTGTGGGTGCTGAAGTTGAAGACCGCATGGCCACACTGGACATGATTGATCGCCGCTGGCCCTACCAGACAGGTAAAAATCTTGGCAAAGCCATTAATAAAGGCCAGATCCGCATGGGTGACAAACACCTTTCAATGTTTCCCCAGGATTTGAAGTATGGTTTTTACACCAAGGAAAAGGGTGGCGGACTTGATATGGCAGTTATCGAAGCATCTGCCATTACCGAGGAAGGCAACATAATTCTGTCCGGTGCCGTTGGCGCTGCTCCCGAAATCATTGATGTCGCTGACAAAATCATTGTCGAAATCAATACTGGTCTGCCCTCTTTCGAAGGCATGCACGATATTCTTTTGACCGACCTGCCTCCGTATCGAAAAGTTTATCCAGTTACTGATGTCCGTCAGCGTATCGGTACGCCTTGGGTTCCTACAGACAAGAGCAAAATCGTTGCCATTGTCGAATCCAAGCTGCCTGACAATGGGCGTGCTCTGCGTGGAACAGATGATGTTGCCCAGGCTATTGCCGACAACATCGTTGACTTTTTCCAGACTGAAGTGAAGGCCGGCCGTCTGCCCAAGAACCTGTTGCCTCTGCAATCCGGTGTGGGCTCCATTGCCAATGCCGTTGTCGGGGGTCTGACAGCAAGTCCTTTTGAAGGTTTGACCGTTTTCACCGAGGTTCTCCAGGACACCTTCCTGCCCTTCCTTGATTCGGGCAAATGCGAGTACATCAACTGTACTTCACTGTCCCTGTCCAACGAGGCATTTGTTGATTGGTGGAAAAATTTCGACACCTATAAAAAGATGGTTATGATGCGTCCCCAGCAGATTTCCAACAATCCGGAACTCATCCGCCGTATGGGCGTAATCGGCATGAATACACCCCTGGAATTTGATATATATGCACATGCCAACTCCACCCACGCAAGCGGTACCCGCATGTTGAACGGTATCGGCGGTTCCGGCGACTTTATACGCAACGCTTACATATCCATAATGCATTGCCCCGCTTGCCGTCCCACCAAGGTTGATGAATTCGGCATCACCGGTGTTGTACCCAAGGTTCCCCACGTGGACCACACTGAGCACGATATTGATGTTCTGGTTACCGACCAGGGCCTGGCTGACCTGCGTGGCCTGGCACCAATTGATCGGGCTCGGGTAGTCATTGATAAGTGTGCACATCCTGCTTACAGAGATTATATGCATGATTACGTTGATCGCGCCACCAAGGCAACTGGTGGACACCATGAACCCCAGTTGTTGGATGAGTGCTACAAAATGCACACCAACTTCATGGAAAACGGCACCATGCGTTTCTGGGAAAAATAAAACAAAGTGTAACACTGCCTGATTGGCAATTAAAGCCCTGCCGGTACCGGCAGGGCTTTTGCTTTTTGTCGAGCAAGTTGAGTAAGCTGTTCAGTAAGCTATGGATTCACGGCGGCTCCGCCGCCGTGAATCGCGGTCCTGACTTCGTCCAGTACCTTGTCCAGTCGCCTCTGGCGCCTGAACAAGGTATACTGGACCGGGCACTGCACACCGATCAAGCAAACGATAGTTTGCTTGATCGGCGCACAGCGACGGTCAGCACCGCGATTATCCGCCCTCGGGAATGAAATCAGGATCAGTGACCCTGATGATGGCATATCCACCCTGGAGATTTTGAATGCGGGTGAATCCGTTCTGGCTCAGGACTCTCTGACATTCAAAAGATCTGGCGCCCGTGCCGCAGAAAAGACAGAGGTCTTTGTCTTTGGGCAGTTCATTATAGCGTTCGCGCAACTCAGTCTGGGGTAAAAAGAGCCAGCGGTCTGCCCCGTATTTGTCGATAAACGGCTGGGCTTCCACAAGTTCTCTTAAATCCACCACCGTGATCTCGCCTTTTTCGAACAGGTCAATAAATTCAGGCCAGTCAATGGGGGTGTTTCTGCCGTCCAGAATATTATCCAGCGCATTGCCGGCATTGTTGATCACATCCATGGCAGATGCAAATGGCGGTGCATAGCCCACTTCCAGGGTACAGACCTCATCCACATTCATGCCTTTGTGCAGCAGGGGCACTACAGCGTCCACCCTGGCCTTGACAGCGTCAATCTGCTCGCCCACGGCTTCCACGCCCAAAACCCTGCGGCTGCTCCTGTCGGCAATGAGCTGGACAAACATGAATTTTGAGTTGGGATAGAAATGGGCCCGGTCAAACTGAGCCACCACAGAGTGAACCGGATCAAACCCCGCGGCTTTGGCCTGATGAATGGTCAGGCCTGCTGTGGCGACGCCCATGCCGAACACCTTGATGCAGAAGGTGCCCACAGCGCCGTCAAATTGAGCGCACTTGCCGAATATATTGGTGGCAATGATCCGGCCCTGGCGGTTGGCAAGGGAACCCAAAGGCATGGGGAGTTGTTCGCCGGCTACCAGATTGCGCATCTCAATGCAGTCACCGCCTGCGTAAATATCCGGGTCAGAGGTTCTTAAATTTTTATCCACGATCAGGGCGCCGCCCCGGCCGACAGCCAGGCCTGCCTCTGCCGCAAAGCCCGTGTTGGGGCGAACACCCACGGCCATGATCACAAGGTCACATTCAATCACTTCGCCGCTGACCTCAACCCCGGTAACGCCGTTTTCCGTATCCCCAAGGATTTTGGTGACCTGGGCGCCGATTTTGACACTCACCTCATTGTTCTCAAGCTCTTTTTCAACAATAAGGGCAATATTGGGACCAATGGCAGTGGGCAGCACATGGGGGGCCATTTCCACAAGGGTAGTTTCCACGCCCCACAGATCGGTCAGGGCCTCGGCCATTTCAACACCTATGGCACCGGCACCGATGACTACGGCATTTCCCACGGCACCCGCGCTGATCAACTCTTTGATGGCTTGGGCATGGTGGAGATTGGATACAGGATGTACGCCCGGCAGGTCAGCGCCGGGGATGGGTGGGGTAAAAGGCGTAGCGCCCGTGCCAATGACCAGTTTGTCATAGGGCATTTCAGACTCGGTTCCGTCTTCAAGATGACGGACTTTCAGGTGTTTGTTTCTGCGGTCAATGCCGATGGCTTCCACCCGGGTAAGTACCTCAACGCCTTTAACTGTACGGAAAAATTCAGGATCCCTGGCCTGGTGGGCCGTGGTGGAGTATAATTCTTCGATCTCTCCGATGTCCCCGCCGATATAGTAAGGAATGCCGCATCCGCCGTATGAAATTAAGCTGTCTTTGTCAATAATAGTGATTTCACAATCAGGATCAAGCCGTCTAAGACGGCTAGCTACTTTGGGGCCTAGAGCCACCGCTCCGATAATAATGATTTTTTGTGCCATGAGAACCTCGTTTGTTTGTCCGGTATTTAAAATGTATATAAAAACCGGATCGTGTCAATATCCCCGAATCAAATCCTTCCGGCGCCTCAAAGTTTACGCCTGAACCCGCCTTCCCTGTATGTTTCAATCATTCGCCTATGTAAACAAAGACGCCGTTAGTACCTGGGCTGCAGATCTTTGGGGCTGTCTTTAAACCACCCCGGCTCCGGCCGGATGAGCCCGGAAGATATAATATACAATTATGCACCCAAAAGCCTGTCTGGGGACTTTTGATGCCCTCTATTTTGAACCAGTAAAACAAAATACGCTAATTGAAGGTAATGCTCAAGGATTTTACTGGCAGGCCTTCCTTTTTATTCTATAACAGCCATGGGCAGGCCTGGCCTATTAAAATTCAGGCTCAAATCACAACGAAACATGAAAGTAATTTAGCAACTTATTGGGGCTTTCATATAAAAAAACAAATCGGTTGATCAGGCTGTCGAGTTTCCCGGCCTGTTTCTCCATTTCCATGTCCCTATGAATTGTATCAGGTGTATCAGGCAGACGGGGGAATAATAAAAAATGATCCCGTCCCTTGAAAGTTGCCCCCTTTTTCAGGTATGAGTGCGGGTATGATGAAAATATTGTTTAATCCTTTTGAAGACCGAACAGACCGGGATGTCAGAAATCTTTTGGGAAGTGCATTTATTTGCGCCCTGCATAAAGGTGATCAGACACCTGTGGCACAGGCTGTTTCGGACCTGGGTCGGAAAAAGTTGCCTGACCCGGCCCAAAGTTACATCAAAGCGCGGTATGAGCGGTATACTGCTGTTCTGGCACAAATGTCGTCAAATCCGCTTTTGGGTACCGATATCTATGCAACAGCCGGACTGCTCTGGGATGAATCCCTTTTTTTTGAATGTCATGAATGGCTTGAGCAGAATTACAGGGCTTTACGGGGGCAGGAAAAAAAGGTCCTGCAGGCAATGATACGCACAGCAGGTACATTTGAATTGCTGGCTTACAATAGAAAAAAGGCGGCTGTTTCAGTTGCAGCTAAAGCCCTTTCCGTTTTGGAATCCCATTTTTTGCAGGTCCCTAAATCCTTCAATATCGAGTCAAAAATTGCCCGCTTAAGAACAGTCATCAAAGACGCCTAAAAAAGGGTTTTTCTACCGGTTGAAGGATTATCAGGTTTTATGATCAAAATCAGGGAGAATTTCACATATGCCCGTTTTCATCGCCATTGCCGCTAATACGGAACACAATAAAAATGGCCAGACCATCACCAGCGTTCCTGTGGTATACAGCCGCTGTGTTCAGCGGGTCGGGGCTGTGCCTGTTATCCTGCCGCCTGCCGGGGATGAACAGACCGTGGCCCTGATGCTGTCCCGTGTGGATGGCCTTATTCTTCCCGGTGGCCTGGACATGGACGCACATTTTTTTAATCAGGAAATGCATCCGGCATGCAAGGCCAGTGATCCGGAGCTGGATACCTTTCAGATCGTTTTGGTGAATCTGGCAGTGGAACTGAAAATGCCGATTCTGGGCATTTGCCGGGGTGCCCAGGTGGCAAACGTGGCTTTAGGCGGTTCCCTGGTCCAGGATATTCCAAGCCAGGTGCCGGAATCCGGTATTGCCCATATGCAGAAGATGTTCTCCTATGGTACGGACCATGATGTCCGGTTTGATCCGGGTTCCCGGCTTTGCCGACTGTTTGGTGACTCCATCTGCATCAATTCCCGGCACCATCAATCTATTGATGCCCCGGGCAAAGGCATTCGAATCACGGCATGGGCCCCGGATGGGGTGGTGGAAGGCGCAGAGCATGAATCTTTGCCCATTGATCTTGTGCAGTGGCACCCTGAACTGCTCATGCAAAAAAGTGATGGCATGTTGCCTTTATTTAAACGGTTTATCCGCAACTGCCAAGATAGACAGAAGCATAGAAAATAGAATGAATGTATCAGCATTTCCGGTATGTTACGTTTTTTATTCAAGGGCTGGATGCTGCTTTTTCAGGTACCTGAAATGGATTTTTTAGCCCTGATGACCAAATTTCAGGTTGATTTTATAAACATTAATTAATATACAAAAGACAACTTTATGTACTAGCGCATTGAATCAGCAATAGTGTTTATGTGATATTAGGCCCATGGGCCTTAAGAGCCGGACAATTGAAATACCCCGGTCACATCAGGTATAATCTGACATAACAGCTTTATTGGAGAGGGATCATGAAACGATTATTTCTCATTGCAGTACCCTGGTTTGCTTTTGCTTTTGTTTTAACGGGCGTTGCCCTTGCTGAGGACCCTGAGGCTACATTTGAGCTTCCCGTCGGTACCATGACCTTACAGGCCCCCCAGGATGCCGAACACAAGGCCACACTGTCCCCGGTTAATTTTCCCCATTCCCTTCATTTTTCTTATTCCTGTCAAGAGTGCCATCACACTTGGGACGGAAACGGTTCCATAAAAAGTTGCGGGACAAGCGGCTGTCATGAAAATTTCTGGGCGCCGAAACCTGGCCAGGCGGATGGATCTGAAAATAGCGTAAAATCCATGGTCGGGGCCTTTCACCAGGCATGCCGGGACTGTCACAGAAATGAGGCCGACCAGCAAAAGGCTGCCGGTTCCAAGAGCATTGTTACAGGCCCTGTTGCCTGCGCAGGATGCCATCCTGATCCCCATTCCAAAATTGAGAACAGTGATGAAGCCCTCTCGATTCCCATGGGTATTATTACCATAGAGGCACCCGAAGAGGTAGAAGCCACAAGGGGGGCTGTTGGTTTTCCCCACGGACTTCATTTTCAATTTGCCTGTAAAGAGTGTCACCATGACTGGGACGGGGAAAGCGAAGTTGAGGCATGTGACTCATGCCACAGTGAAACCGAGCCCTCGGGCACCAGGAGTATCAAGGACGAAGCAAACCAGATGTACTTTCTGGCGGCTTATCATAATGCCTGTCTGACCTGCCACCGGGATATGAACAAGAAACGCAGGGCAGCTATGGCGCAGGACAATATAAATAAAGCTGATCTTCCCAAAGCTACTCCTGTGAATTGTAGCGGTTGCCACAGCTCATCTTAAACCTGATCCGTTCGGGGTTTTAAATACGTTAGCCCGGCAGGTCCCCATTACCGGGATCTGCCGGGTTTATTTTATTGTATGAAGGAAGTAAGTTTGGAAAAAGCGAATAAAGGCGGATTTGTGGTGTTTGAAGGTATTGACGGGGCCGGCAAAACCACCCAGGCGGAACTGCTTTGCAAGCGCTTGGCGTCAACAGGTACCCCGGTTTTTGCCACATGCGAGCCCACCGACGGGCCTGTGGGCCGGCTGATCCGCCGGATGCTGTCCGGCAATCTTCCCGCGGATCAGCGAACCATTGCAAGCCTTTTTGCCGCGGACCGCACCGAACATTTGATGGACCCTGAAACCGGTATCCGGCAGATGGTGGATGCCGGTACAATTGTGGTGTGTGACAGGTATTATTTTTCTTCCTATGCCTATCACAGCCAGTATATGGATATGGAGTGGGTGATCCAGGCCAATCGACTCAATGCCGATATTTTAAAACCGGATATCACCCTGTTTATTGATGTGGACCCCCAAATCTGCCTGAGGCGGCTTCAAACCACCAGAAAACACCTTGAAATTTATGAAAAAATAGATATCATGAAGCAGGTACGGGCAAATTATTTGGCAGCTTTTCACCGCTTGGAGCACCAGGAGCGCGTGGCTGTGATCGACGGAAATGATTCTGTGGAAAATATAGCCAAAGCGGTCTGGGCCCAAGTCTGCCTTGTAATTTAACAGGAAAAAACATGAAAAAAGTGTGTGTTATCGATGGTCAGGGTGGCGGTATCGGATCAACTGTAATCAAGCGGATCAAGGAACGGTTTGAGGAGTCCGTTGAGGTGATTGCCCTTGGCACCAACGCCATTGCCACTGCCCAGATGCTTAAAGCCCGTGCCAATAAGGGCGCTTCCGGCACCAACGCCATTGTGCAGACGGTTAAAGGCGCTGATATGATAATCGGCACTGTGGGGATTATCATGCCCCATTCCATGATGGGAGAGGTGACCCCCCAAATGGCTGAAGCCATATCATGCTCCCAGGCAAAAAAGGTTCTTTTGCCATTGACCCAGGAGAATATTGCCATTGTCGGGATGGTAGGTTCGCCTTTGCCCCAGTTAGTGGATGAATTGTTAGATGTTTATTTTCCCCTGTCATAGCAACGGGTTTTGAGTGTAATTAAAAATCAATAACCTGTATATTATATTTACTTGGGGTGTTTTCCGAAAGTAAAAACGGAAGATGACTCGTGGCTGTAAAAGATCTAAAGATCAGGAGTGCATATTATGTGTGAAGCCAATGCATATCTCGTGGACAAGAGTGGACATGAGTCTCTATTTCTGGAGGCTGTGGACAAGGTGGAGCCCGAAGAAGAGGGTATCCGCCTGGTGTCCATTTTTGGTGAACAGAAATTTATAAAAGGAAAGATTGATTCCCTGTCCCTGGTGGACCATAAGGTGTTTATCAAACCTGAATAGTAGCTATGGGCTTATGGGCTTTCCATATCAACACCTGCGTCCAGCCCCCCAGCAGCAAAATCAGACTTTTATAAATATTACGAACGATAACAATTTAAAGGCCCTTGGATAAATACTGGATACTTTTTATTTTTACCCAGAGGGGAGCTTGGTGTAAAGACAAAGATCAGCAGGGTGCCCATAACTGTAAAACGCAAAAGGCGGGCAGGATAAGCATATCCGGACCCGCCTTTGGTTTTGTTAGATAATACCTGAACGAAAAATTCGTATTTGGACGCAAAGTTGCCCAGATGCAAGTCGCACATGGGTGACTTTGCGTTCAAACACGATATTTTTAAGAATTACCAGCCAAGGGTCAGATACTCATGCATGGAGTTGGCCACAGCACGGCCGGCACCCATGGCAAGAATGACCGTGGCAGCACCGGTAACGATGTCGCCGCCGGCCCAGACAGCTTTTTTGGATGTTTTTCCGGTAACGGGGTCTGCAATAATATTACCCCATTTATTCAACGCCAGGTCCGGGGTGGTGTTGGTAAGCAGCGGGTTGGCATTGGATCCCACAGCCACGACAACCAGATCACAGTCTATTTTGAACTCGCTGCCTTCAATGGCCATGGGCCGGCGGCGGCCGGAAGCATCAGGCTCTCCCAGTTCCATTTTCAGACATTCCATACCGGTTAACCTTCCGTTTTCATCACCGAAGAACTGGGTGGGATTTGTCAGTAGGACAAATTCGATTTTTTCCTGTTCTGCATGGTGCAGTTCTTCGTTTCTTGCGGGCATCTCCTCCCTGGAGCGCCTGTAAACAACCTTGACGGAGTCTGCGCCTAAACGCATGGCCGTTCTGGCAGAGTCCATGGCCACGTTACCTGCACCAAGAACCACGACATTTTTGCCCCGGGCAATGGGGGTATCGTATTCAGGGAACAGATACCCTTTCATAAGGTTGGTCCGGGTCAGGTACTCATTGGCAGAATAAATGCCGATGAGGTTTTCGCCGGGCAGGTTCATGAATCTGGGAAGCCCCGCACCCACGCCGATGTATGCTGCGTCATAGCCTTCGGCAAACAGTTCCTCAATGGTGACAGTGGCACCAATGACAGTGTTACATTCAATGTTAGCCCCCATCTTTTCAAGGGTGGCCACTTCCGATGCAACAATATCCTTGGGTAGACGGAATTCGGGAATACCGTATACCAGAACCCCGCCGGGTTTGTGAAATGCTTCAAAAATGGTGACATCATGGCCCTTGACCAAAAGGTCGCCTGCAACGGTCAGGCCGGAGGGGCCGGAACCGATAACCGCCACTTTTTTGCCGGTTTTTTCAGCCACTGCAGGCACTTCACCTGTGCCATTGTTACGCTCCCAGTCCGCAGCAAAACGTTCCAGATATCCGATGGCAACGGGTTTGCCTTTTTTGCCGATAACGCATCTGCCTTCACACTGTTCTTCCTGGGGACAGACCCTGCCGCAGACCGCAGGAAGGGCATTGCGTTCCCAGAGTTTTTTGGCCGCGGCGGAAAAATCACCATCGGCTATGCATTTGATAAATTCAGGAATGGCAACGGAAACCGGACATCCTGCCACGCAGGCAGGTTTTTTGCACTGCAGGCAGCGTTTGGCTTCGGTTATTGCCATCTCTTCGGAAAGACCTAAGGGAACTTCCATAAAATTTCTGCGCCTGACGTCCGGGTCTTGTTCCGGCATCACTACCCGGTCAACTTTCTCTTTTTTATCAGCCATCTATTCCTCCATATCCTCCATACATCCCAGAAACGGGCGAATTAATTTGCATTGCATTTGCATTTGTTATAAGCATCCATGGACTGTTTCTCAACTTCCGTATAGGATGCAAGTCGTTTGGCAAGTCCATCAAAATCAACCTGGTGACCGTCAAATTCAGGGCCGTCCACGCAGGCGAATTTTGTCTTCCCGCCTACGGATATCCGGCATCCGCCGCACATACCCGTGCCGTCCACCATGATGGGGTTCAGGCTGACCATGGTCTTGATGCCTTTTTCCTTGGTGATCAGACTGCAGAATTTCATCATGGGGATGGGACCAATGGCCACAACCAGGGCAATGTCCTCTTTTTCAATGGTCTCCTTAAGTATATCCGTAACAAATCCGTGATGGCCCATGGAGCCGTCATCGGTGCAGATATGCAGGGTATTAGAGGCTTCCCGCATCTTTTCTTCCAGGATGAGCAGGTCATAAGTCCTGGACCCCAGAATAGCTGTGACCTCATTGCCGGCATCCTTCAGTGCCCGTGCGATGGGATGCAGTACGGCAATACCGGTGCCGCCGCCCACGCAGACAACCTTTCCTATCTTTTCAATATGTGTGGGCGCACCCAGAGGGCCGATGAGCGCATAGTATTCTTCACCGAC
>JAQYWJ010000244.1 GCA_030145005.1 Desulfobacter sp.
TTATTCGTCCGGGTAAATGTCAAGACGGATCAGCACCAGGGAAAATTCCTTGATAAGAAAGGCGTTTGCTGATATCTTAGGTTGGTTTTTAATGTAAGCGTCTAACTTCTTGAAAAATAAGGTTGTTTGATGAAAAAAACACTGTTTCTTATAATATTTCTGGCAATTGTCGTGCCTGTGGGCTGGGTTCTGTTTTGTAAATATGAGGGAGATATACCCAACGCAGATATCAGTTTGCCCTCCCAGTATTTGAAACAATCCTATGAAATAAACATGACCGCAACGGATAAAGGCGCCGGTTTAAAGCATGTCACTGTTTCCCTGGTGCAGAAAGATAATGAAAAAGTCCTTTTAGATAAATTTTATCCACCATCTTCCATTCAGTCTTTGTTCAGTGACAATATAATCCTTTCAGATACTTTTACCATTCCCCTTGAAACGCGTAAATACGGGATGAGCGACGGCCAAGCCGTTATTCGAATTGTTGTAACTGATTATGCCTGGCGTAAATGGACCAAAGGCAACCGCTTTTATGAAGAGCGGCCGGTGATCATTGATACGGTGCCGCCCCGACTCCAGGTTCTGACTTCCCAGCATAATGTGTCCAAGGGCGGTGTCGGCCTTGTGATTTATAAACTTGATGAAGAAAATGTTCAAAGCGGCGTCAGGGTAGGGGAGAATTTTTTCCCCGGATATTCCGGTGTATTTAATGACCCCATGGTGATCACAGCGCTATTTGCCCTGGATCATACCCAGGGACCGGATACCCGTCTTGTTGTAGAAGCCCGGGATCCGGCCGGAAATGAGACCAAACGCGGATTTTATCATTATATCAAAGATAAGAACTTCAGGCCCGACACCCTGCGTATCTCAGACGGTTTTCTCGAATTCAAAATGCATGACTTTGACTTAGGGCCCAAGGAAGCGCAATTCCTGACGGAGCAGAATCCTTTGCTGGCAAAATTTTTATATATTAACGAAACCCTTCGCCGGCAGAATATGGAAGCCGTACTTAAAGTGCCTTCGGACACCCGTGCCGAATTGATGTGGAAAGATCATTTCAATCGTCTTTCCGGGGCTGCCAACCGGGCCCGGTTTGCCGATAAACGCACCTATAAATACAATGGGAAGGTTATCAGTCATTCCACCCATTTAGGCATTGATTTGGCTTCCACTTCCAATGCACCGGTGGGTGCGGCCAACAATGGACGGGTCATCATGGCGGAAAATGTGGGTATTTTCGGCAATACCGTCATTATTGACCACGGGCTTGGTCTTGCCAGTCTTTATGCCCATTTAAGCCAGATGAACGTGGTCAAAGGCGATATGGTTAAAAAAGATGATATCATTGGCCGAACCGGCCTGAGCGGGCTTGCCGGCGGCGATCACCTGCATTTTTCCATGATGCTCCACAATGTGTTTGTCAACCCCGTGGAGTGGTGGGATGCGGCTTGGATAAAAAACAACATTACCTCAAAAATTGAGTCTGTTAAAGCACAGATTCAGTAAAGGTATAACAGCTATGGGCAGACCTGGCCTATCAATACCCAGGCTTAACCCACAAAAACTATGAAAGTAATTTAACAACGTATTGGGACTTTCATATAATTTTTTGAAAAAAATCAGGACAATTTAAATCATGAGCACCTATCAGGTGAATAAGACCTATGAAGAGATAAACGCCAAAATTGCGGCTGGAAAAGCTGTGGTGGTAACGGCGGAAGAAATTATTGATATTGCAGATAAAGAAGGCGTTGTGGAAGCGGCCCGGAAAGTGGATGTGGTGACCACAGGAACTTTTGCGCCCATGTGTTCTTCCGGTGCATTTATAAACATCGGCCAGTCCACGCCTGTGATTCGTACGACCAAAACTTGGTTCAACAATGTACCGGCCTATTCGGCCATTGCTGCGGTGGACTGCTATCTTGGGGCCACGGCTGTTTGTGAAGATGATCCCTTGAATAAATATCACCCGGGTGAGTTCAATTACGGGGGCGGGCATGTTATCCAGGATCTTGTGGCCGGCAAACAGGTCCATTTGAAGGCCGAAAGCTATGGCACAGACTGTTATCCCAATCTTGCAATTGAGAAAACAGTCACCTTAAAGGATTTGCCCAATGCCATGCTGTGCAATCCGAGAAACGCATATCAGAATTATAATTGCGCCATCAATCGGTCGGACAAGACAAAGTACACGTACATGGGCACCCTGAAATCCCATGTGAGCAATGCCAACTATTCCACTTCCGGTTGTTTGAGCCCCTTGTTCAACGATCCCTATTTGAAAACCATTGGGCTGGGCACAAGGATTTTTCTGGGCGGAGCCCAGGGATATGTGACCTGGACCGGTACCCAGCATAAAAAAGATGTGGACAGAGGACTTAACGGCGTGCCTTTAAGCGGGGCCGGGACCTTGTCCGTTATCGGAGACCTGAAGCAGATGTCACCAGAGTGGTTGGTAGGGCAAAGTATCCGCGGCTATGGGGTGTCGCTGTCTGTGGGTCTTGGTATCCCCATTCCCATCTTAAATGAAGAGATCCTCAAATATACGTCAGTGTCTGACGAAGAGATTTTTACCCAGATCATTGACTACGGTCATGATTACCCCAAGGGCATCTCCAAGTCCTACGGCCAGGTCAGTTATGCCGAGCTTAAAAGCGGGACCATAACCATCAAGGGTGAAAAAGTTCCCACAGTGCCTTTGTCCAGTATGGTCAAGGCAAGAAAGATTGCCCAGATTCTGAAAACTGAAATCCAGAAATCCAGGTTTTATATCGGGGTTCCCCAGCATATGTTCTGTTAAACGGCATAGGTATAGTTAAAATTATGTCCAGCCTTTCCACGATAAAAAGAAGAGTGCGTAAGCGCTCTTCGGTCAAAAATAATTTACAAAAAAGAAACAGAACATGAGTAAAAAAAAGAAAAGCACCTGGCGGGAAAATATCGAAGCGATTCTCGTTGCCATTGTTATTGCTTTGTTTATTCGTACCTTTCTTGTCCAGGCCTTTAAGATACCTTCCGGTTCCATGCTTGAGACACTTCAGATCGGAGATCAGATCCTTGTTAACAAATTTATTTACGGAGTGAAAATTCCTTTTACCAACGGAAAAACCCTGATTCCGGTGAAAGATCCCCAGCGCAATGACATTGTGGTGTTCAAATATCCACAAGATCCATCCAAAGATTACATCAAGCGGGTTGTTGCCGTTGCCGGCGACACCCTGGCGATTGTGAATAAAAAATTGTATGTCAATGACAAGCTTGTCACTGATCAGCCCTGGGCCCAGTACAAAGATTCCCGGATTTTGCCGGGCCAGATTACCACACGGGATAACTTAAAAAAAATCAAAGTGCCGGCTAACAAGCTTTTTGTAATGGGAGACAACCGGGACAACAGCCATGACTCGCGGTTCTGGGGCTTTGTTGACCTAAGTGAAGTGCGGGGCGAAGCCATTATTATTTACTGGTCCTGGGACAAGGGGCATTT
>JAQYWJ010000245.1 GCA_030145005.1 Desulfobacter sp.
AAAGCCGGTCTTCCGGGCATGGGAAGCAGCCTTGACAATCAGGTCCAGGCGAAAGACCTGGGGCGTCTGGGCCCTGAACAGTCCATCCCGGTCAAGGGTGCAGACTATCTTGCCATTTTTATCAGCTCTTTTTACTGTATCAAAGATACCAAGAACCGGGATGCAGGCACCGTTTTTCAAAGCACCGTCAAGGCACCGATCAACCAGATTTTCACCCACAAAGGGCCGGACCCCGTCATGAATCAGCACAAATGTTGTTTCAGGTTGGGCACAAATTTTCAACGCTTTATCAAGTCCGTTGCCCACAGAATCCTGACGGGTAACACCGCCTTTGATAATATGCAAAGGTGTGGAAAATGAAAATCGGTGCAAAAGGTCGTTGCGAGTAAAATCCAGATCCTGTTCCGGAACCACCAGAATAATCTCATCCACCCGGCAGTGCGTGTCAAAGGCGGCAAGCGTG
Source organism: Desulfobacter sp. (assembly GCA_030145005.1). GTDB lineage: Bacteria > Desulfobacterota > Desulfobacteria > Desulfobacterales > Desulfobacteraceae > Desulfobacter. The sequence continues at coordinate 464 of JAQYWJ010000245.1, forward strand.
CGTACGATTACCGGAACACCTTCCAGATCAATGAACTGTTTTTTAACAGTTGACTGCATGCGCAGCCCTTTTCCGCCCGCCACAACAACGGCAATATTTTTAAATGTCTTTTTATTTTCTACTTCAAACATGAATTTTAAATCAAATAATTCAATTTACTGGGCAAGGGAATGCCTTTGCCCATATGGTCTTCACCGTAATTGACACCGGAAAGGATTTTCAAATCATTCAACGCCCTGGAATCTCCCGTAAAGACGACCGTCTCAATATCCTCTTTTTTAATTTTTCCCCCGGCCCACTGAATATCAAGGACCGAGGAGGCATCAAACTGGTCTTTTCCCACATAAAGCTTGACTTCTCCGCCGTAATGCTGGACGATTTTTGCCACCAAAAGGCTTGGCCGGCTGTGAAAGCCCCTGTCTTTGGGAATACCCACTTCAATTGTGTCGGATTCCATATTCTTGTTTAAAATCCTTGTGGCCACAGCTTTGCCGGAGGATAAAAAACGGCCTGCATAATATAGACAGTAATTCATGGCACGATCCAAAACAGTATCCGGATCAATGAGATCGGAAAGGGACAGACTGATATTTTTATAAACATGTTTAAAACCGGTATCATACAAGTGACGCTCATAAAAATGAAGCAAACGCCCCAAAACCTGCAGAATATGAAACACGATGGAAAAATGACTGCGCAACTGGCTTAAAAGTTCAGCATCAGGGGACTGCAACGTGGTGACGACATAGGAATCAAAGGAAGACTGAATATTATGCACCCGCATCTCATAGCTTCTGATTGTTACTTCATTGATAACATCAGGGACAAGCTTGTAAATGGTCTCAAGATCATAACGTTCGTAAAAGGTAAACTGTTCAAAATCCCGGATCAGCTCAAGAAACTGACTGGCAATTCGTGTCAGATTCTTTTTCTGACTGCTTTTGGGCATGGCGTCGTCAATATTATATTCCAGTTGGCCGGCAGTGGCAATGCCGGGGAAATAGTCCAGGTCATAGCCGGCTTCCGGAATGGTGATACCCAAACGTTTTGCCTCCCTCAGGGCAACGGGTGCTGCCTGATGAATGGCATTCTGGAGAAATTGAAGCATCTCCAGTGCTTCCTGTTTAAAGGCACTGTGGTTCTGATCCCCGAAATTGTAAAAGTCGAACCGGTCCAGGGTGTGACGCTGGGAATAACAGGCAAGGGAAAGGTGTCGAACTGCTGCTGATATTGCACGGTAAAACACCCAGTCCTTATTTTTTTTTGCACCGTGGAAGTCAAGGAAATCCTCCATGATGTGGGAGGTGATTATCAGTTTTGAGCAGAGTTTCTTAGTAAAAAGATAACTGTCGTCATTCAATCCAATAAGGAACAGAATGCACTGAAGATACTCATATGAAAAAATATTTGCCTTTTCTTTAAAAGATATGTCACAGGTGGCATTCATAGCTATTTATCCGGTATTTAGTGCCCGACCGAAAACCGTAAATTTTGTCGATTAATTCGTTGGTCGCAAATTTTAATCCTCGAAATACGCCATGTATTCCTCCGGTTAAAATTTGCGCCCGCCTTGTACTCGACAAAATTTCCAGGTTTTCGTTCAGGCACTATTTAATAAAATTTCGGTCTGACCGGCCCGTAAGCCGAATTTTGTTACCTTTTTGCAGTTACCCGCAAAAAAATCAACGGTCATTCATCTAGGATGCATGTTGCCATACACCTCAAGCAACCTACCCGGAGACTTGGACGGGCAGCCCTCAAGCGTCTCTCTATTTGGTCTTGCACCGGACGGGGTTTACCAAGCTTCCCCGGTCACCCGGGAAACTGGTGCGCTCTTACCGCACCGTTTCACCCTTACCCAGCTACTCATTCAATGGAACAGTCATCAGCACTAAAAACACCTATTCCACTCAATGAGTAGCTGGGCGGTCTACTCTCTGTTGCACTTTCCTTCACGTCACCGTGACTCCACGTTATGGAGCGTCCTGCCCTGCGGTGTTCGGACTTTCCTCCCGGCGTTAATTCGCCCGGCGACCGTTTGTTCCAGTCAGACCGAAATTAAAAATTGTTCTTCAATCTAAAGTATCAGCTTTTCCCATAATAAAGAATTCGGCTGCACTGGGGACAGAATATCAACTGATTTCCACGCTGAACTTCAATATAGAGCTGGGGTGGAATATTCATAAAACACCCTAAACAGACCTGATCCAGTACCTCGGCAACGGCAGATCCCTGGTTCATTTTGGAAATGCGTTTAAATCGATCTAAAAGTTTAGGCTCCAGACTTGCACCGATTTCTTTCTGGCTTTCAAGATATTCCCCAAGAAGCTTACGGTCTTTAGTTGTTTGTTCTTCAATTTGGTTCTGTTCCGCTTTGACCTGTTCTTCAAGCTGCTGATATTCTTTTGTACTTTCATCCACAATAGCCTGGGACTTTTCCCGCTCTTCCATGATCTGTAACAGTTCTGTCTCTAAGGCATCTTTTCTTTTTTTGTTATCATCCACCTCCCTGAGCAACACCTGATACTCTTTATTTGTGGTTACATTGCGAAGGGTTTCGTTGCTTTTGATAATACGAGCATCAACAATTTTAATTTCATTTTCACTGTCAAGACAATTTTTTTCAAGCTTTTCAAGTTCTTCTGCATTTTCCTTGAGCGCAGCCGCAAACTGTTTGAGCCTGGATGCCAGCTTGGTTTTCTTTTTTTCAACCTCGTACAGTACGTCCTTAAGACGGACTATTTGGGTTTCAGCCTCCTGAAGTTTTACAAGGGTGGCTATATCTGGTTTTGACATAAGGTGTTACATCCTCATATGGTTAAAAATGGATCTTGTTCCTGATCATATGTATTAATTACAATTTTGTATTTTTCGACATCAAACATCTGACCAAGACGTTTTTTCAAAAGCTCAACGGCAATGGATTCGGAAGAAAAGTGGCCGACATCGACAGCGGATTTACCATGGGCCTCTATATCCCGTGCCTCGTGGTATTTCAAATCCCCTGTGATATATACATCCAT
>JAQYWJ010000246.1 GCA_030145005.1 Desulfobacter sp.
ATTCCTGACAAATTGATATGATTCATATTTTAAATGAATCTGCCTATGTTGGTCATAAAAAAATCCCTTTAGGTGTGGAAACCCAAGCACTTTAGGCTTGGGTAGCTGACCTTTCCCAACCGCCAAACAGATGAAGATGCAGGTGGAAAATTTCCTGGCCCCCGCCTTTTTCCACATTAAAGAGCAGCTTATATCCGGATTTGTTTATCCCCTCTTTTAGGGCCATCTTTGCGGCCAGGGTGAACAGTCCCCCCACAAGTTCGATATGCGCAGGTTTAATGTCGTTGACGCTGCGGATATGGGTTTTGGGCACTATCAACAGGTGAACAGGGGCCTGGGGGTGGATATCCCTGAACACCACATAGTCGCTGTCTTCATACAGCATGTCGCTGGGAAGTTCATGGTTTGCAATTTTACAGAAAAGACAGTCGTCAGGCATATTTTTTTCTCCTTTTCTTGCTCTTGCTCTTAATCTTGCTCCTGGTAGAATTCATATTCTGGAGCAAGATTAAGAGCAAGACTATAGTGCCGGCACTATAAGTATAAATTATTTGTGATCAGGCTCAGACAAGCTCATCAATGGCTTCCATGAGATGTTCCATGGCCCTTGTGGCGTTGTCCTGGATGAATATATCCGTTACCTGGTCGGTATATTCCGACGGATCCGGGTTGATTTCTATAATGGTGGTGCCGCCGGCCTTGGCCCGGAAAGGGAGCGTGTTGGCCGGTGCCACAGTGCCTGTGGTGCCGATAAGTATCATGCAGTCCGCTCTCTGGGACGCATCAATGGACTTGAACGCCGCATATTCGGGAATGGCTTCCCCGAAAAATACCACATCAGGTTTCATCAGACCACCGCACATCAGGCAGGTGGGGGGCAGATGATTCATGTCCACCTGGGCCACATTCACTTTTTGCCCGCACTCCAGGCAGACGATCTGTTTTAATGACCCGTGGAATTCGTAAACTTCTTTGTTGCCGGCATCCTTGTGCAGGTTATCAATATTCTGGGTGATGACTGATTTTAACAGGCCCCGCTGCTCCATCTCTGCCAGGACATAGTGGGCGGTATTAGGCAGAACATGACCAAACAGGTCATAAAAAATATCCCTGATGATCTCCCAGGACCTGGCCGTGTTCTGGAGGAAATAATCAATTTCAAAGGTTATAGGATCATATTTATTCCACAGCCCGTTTCTACCCCTGAACGGCGGGATGCCGCTTTCAACGGAAATGCCGGCGCCGGTAAAGGCTACACAATAGTGGGAATCAACAATTTGTTTGGCAGCTTCTTGATAAATATTCATTACATATCATTACCTTCCGGGGTTTACACTTGACCAGGGGATTGTTATTTTGTTTTTTTAACGGTTAAAGATAACTAAATTTTGATATGGCGTAAAGGTAAATCCAAGTACAATGAATGCAGACAAAGGACGATCTCCCGAAATGCAAGATACCCCGGCAGGCACCCTTACCGTGGACCAGGTGGCCGAAAACCTTTCAGCCTTTGCCATTGACAGGGCTGACATTAAATCGCTTTTAGGCACAATCCCCGAAGGGCACCCCATAGACCTGAACCGTCTGGAATATGAACTGGCCATTCTTAAAATCCTGAGTGTGGGGTGGGGGCTTGCCTTTTACATGCCGACAACAGATGTTAACAAGACACCTTTGACCCAGTCATTCTGGGAACAGATCCGCGAGATTTCCAACAATGTGTCAACCCTGACGGAAACCACCACAGGCACCCGTGTTGATTATTTTGGCATACTCAAGGAACGCCTGGATACCTTTGTGAAGCAGATGCAGGAAAACCAGACCGAAGACGCCGATCCCACCGGTGTTATGGGGCCTGTGTTTGCAAATGCCTGCGGAGTCCCGGATGATCCCATGATTATCCTTTCCGGAACCAAGATGTTTGCCTTGACTCTGGGGGCGGTTAAAGAGTACCTGGCTGCCGTGAAAATAGAAGATATCACCATTCACTGATCCCCAGAAACAGGCCTCTTTTTTTGCTATGATAGATAACCGGACAAAAGTCACGATACAGACCATAATCTGGATCAACGTGATCATGTATGCCGTGTCCCTGCTGTTCTCCCGGGGACTTCATTTTACCCTGAATCCTTTAAATGCCCTGGCACCGTCCATTGATGCCCTGATTTTTCTTGGCGCCTCCGGGACCATGGCTTTGGCCTATACCCATGACTGGAGCAGCATCTTCACCGCAAACTGGCTGCACGGCAGCCTGTTGCACATTCTCTTCAACATGATGGCGCTTCACACCCTTGCCCCGCTCACAACAAAAGAATTCGGTCTCTACCGGATGCTGTCCATCTACATCCTTTCCGGTGCCGGTGGTTTTTTTCTCTCTTGCATAGGCGGTGTCCCTTTGACCATTGGGGCCTCTGCCGGTCTTTGCGGACTGATCGGTGCCCTGTTTTATTTTGGCTGGTCCCGGGGTGGTAGCTGGGGAAAGATGGTATTTGACCAGACCAAATCCTGGATTTTCAGCCTGGTGCTGATTGGACTGATCCTGCCGAATATCAACAACTGGGGCCATGGCGGCGGGTTTGCCGCAGGCTTTATCCTGGCAGTTCTCTTTGGTTATGAGGAGCGCCGCAGATCAGGAAAAATAGATATCCTGGTTTGTGCAGGAATGTCCGTGTTTACCTGTTTTCTTCTGTTTCGTTCAATTTTCCAAGGCATGGCAGCAATACTGAAATAAGGGGCGTTTTACACAAGTTTTACAAAGCTGCCTTGCAATCTTTTTCAGGGTCAACTATATGGGGCTCCATGAGTTTGAAACGCGTAGATATTGCCGTGGTCGGCATGTCCGGTATTTTTCCCGGCGCCTGTGATACCCAACAGTTCATTGCCAATCTCATGGCGAAAAAATCCAGTGTAATCCCGGTGCCCCAAGACCGGTGGGGGGTGCCACCTGAGATCATGGTGGACAACCGTGCCGGCACCCCGTTGCCGGATCGTGCCTGCAGCCGGTTTGCAGGGCTTATTTCCCAATCCGTATTCAATCCGTCTAATTTGGACTTTTGCAAGTCGGACATGGCCGGGCATGGTCTGGATAGTGATTTTTTCGACGCCCTGGACCCGGTACACCATTTAGCCCTTGCCGCCGGCATTGATCTGATGACCAATGCCCGGCTTTCCAAAGAAAACCGGGAGCGCACAGGGGTTGTACTTGCTGCCATTGCCCTGCCCACGCCGGGGGCATCACGACTGACCCGCAATCTTTTTTTGGCACCAACCCCTGCAATGCCTTCCCGGCAACAGGCCTGGGGCGCCGGCATGCTGTCGGCACCAGCCTCAATTCTGGCAAGGATATTGGGGTTGACCGGCGGCAGTTTCACCCTGGATGCCGCCTGTGCCTCTTCCCTGTTCTCCATAAAGCTTGCCTGCGAACAACTGCTGTCAGGAAAGGTGGATGCCATGGTAGCCGGCGGGGTATCCCGGCCCCA
>JAQYWJ010000247.1 GCA_030145005.1 Desulfobacter sp.
GCAGCACAGGCCCGGGCAGTTTTCGGGCCGTCAAGATCAAGGGATGCGCAAAGCATTTCCATGGCCCTGCAGACCCGGGCCGTGTGTTCCTGTTTGAGCTCAAATGGGTAGGGATCTTCGGCCCTGTCGACAAAGGGCCTGGTATAAGCATAAAATTGTTTTTCTATTTTTAAAAAATCATCGTGGGTCATCATGGATCAATTTCCCAGAGCAATGGGTGGAATCTTCAATATAAGGGTTATTTTCTAAGCAATTAAAATATTTTTCTTTTAAATTTAGTTAGTTATAGAATCGGTTTCAGCACGGCTGAATGGGTCGCTGTCTACTGCCGAAACAGTGGTTTCTTTTCTGACAAAAAGCATCATGATAATGCCGCCAAGTATAAAAAAAAGAAAAGCTGCGATCACCGGATCATCTTTGGTCGGCAGAACATTAATATTAGTCTGGACTATCACATTTTCAAGGCAGACCACTTCCCCGGCCTGTTTCACATACTGCTGCGCCATGAACACGGTCTTTTTAAAGGGCCACAGAGCGTATAGCGAGCCTGTCATCAGCCCGCCTAAAAAGGCCATGGTGGCATTATAGAACCGGTAAAGAACAAAACTGACCAGCCGGGCAAACAAAAGGCCGCCGAAGATGACCCCCAGGCCGAATATTCCCAGAAAAACAAATGTCTCCAAATGAAAGAACTTTAATTCGGAAATCGCTGAAATAACATCAAAATAGGTGCCCATTAAAATCAATACCAGGGAACCGCTGACACCCGGCAGCACAGTAGCGGAAATGGCAAGGGCACCGCAAAGTGCAATATACAGATAGTCCCCGGAAGAATAACCTTGGATCGTTGAAACGATTTTTCCCGACTCAGACACAGAACCACCCCGACCTTCAGCAGGAGCGGACTGGACCTGGCAGGTCCGGGCAAGATGATCGGACTTCATCTTGATTTTATCATAGGGATTGACCATGGCTGATACCCACACAGTGATGCCGATACCGGCCAGAAGACAAAGCACGGCCCAGGTATCAAAACGCTTGAGCATCTTTACCGGTATAATGACAGAAACCAGAATCAGTCCGAAAAAAAAAGAATAGGTTAAACAAAAATGGTGAAGTAAAAGATATTTCATCAGACTGGACAGGGCAAGAATGGCCACGACGGTCCCGGCGGCAAGTTTAAACAGGAAAAAAAAACCGGTTTCCCTGAAAAATGCATAAACATTTTTAATCCCCGGGACCGGGCGCCTGAAACAGGAGAAAACAAGTTCAAGGCATTTCAGGACAAAGGATTTATTGATCTGGTTTAAAATTGAAAATACCCGTTCATATATTCCGAAAACCAGCAGAAAGGTCCCGCCGGAAACCCCCGGAATGATATTGGCAACGCCCAGGCAGAACCCCATGAGCAACTCTTTTATGGTTGCCGAAGTAGCAGAAGGAGAAAAGGACATGAAAATTTACCTCGATTCAGGTGAGTTGATTTACTGTGTTTGGACATAAAGTTGCCCAGATGCAAGGCGCAAAAAATTTTATAACCGGAGCATACTAATGTATGTGAGGCCCGATCTTATAATTTGGCAAATTTTTCTGCAACGCCGCAGGTGGGTGGCTTTGTGTTCAAACACTTACGCCGGCCACCCGTACTCGCCGATAAGCTTGACAAAACGGCAGCCGCCCAGATTGACCGTCCTGATGCCGGTGCTTGTTTTTTCAATACGTAAAAGCTCCTGGGAATGCAGCCCCCCCACAGGCATGACCAGGCGCCCACCCTCTATAAGCTGATTCACTAGAGGTTCAGGGATCTGATTGCCTCCGGCCGTAACAATGATGGCGTCAAAGGGACTTTCGGATTTCCAGCCCTGGGTGCCGTCGGAATAGCGGGTTACGATATTATGGTATTTCAGGCGATCAAACAATTTCCGGGTCCGCAGATATAAAGTATTGTTCCGTTCAATGGTATACACCCTGTAAGCAATATGGGACAGCACAGCAGCCTGGTAACCGGACCCCGTGCCGATCTCAAGCACACGTTCCTGGCCGGTCAGGTTCAGATTCTGGGTCATTTCGGCGATGATAAAAGGCTGGGAAATGGTCTGGCCCTCACCAATGGGAAGAGGAAAATCCCCATAGGCGCTGTCCACCAGGGCTTCACTGACAAACAAATGGCGGGGCACCTGGATCATGGCCTGGATCACCAGAGGATCGTTTATCCCCCTGGCAATGATCTGTTTTTCTACCATATCCCTGCGCCAGCGCGAAAATTTTGTGGATTCGTCGTTCATGACCTTTTAATATCAGCAACCGCCGGGGCCGTCAAGCATTAGAAGACGGGTTTAAAGCACGTAATCAAAGCCCTTATGGGAATTGGCCGCCTTTCCATCTTTCCCTTGCATTTGGACGGCAGTAAAAGTAAATAAAATGCCATGGATAAAACGTTAAAAATGAAAATAACCGTATTTATCGCGGTCCTGTTTTTTATACTCGGCACTGCCGGCTACATGTCCATTGAAGGCTGGGGTCTTCTGGATTCCGCCTATATGACGGCCATTACCCTGAGTACGGTGGGTTTTCTTGAAGTCCACGATCTGTCCGACGGCGGACGGGTGTTCACCATTTTTCTGATATTCACAGGCGTAGGATACTTTCTGTATCTATGCGGCATTTTCATCAGTTCAGTGGTGGACGGTGAAATTAAAAATATGCTGGGGAGGCAGCGTTTGGACAACAAAATAAAAAAAATGAAGGATCATTACATTGTCTGCGGGTACGGTCGTATCGGCAGAGTTCTGTGCAAATTCGTGGCAGAAGATACCCATAACATCGTTGTGGTAGAACAGAAAGAAAAACTCAAAGATATCCTGGAAAAGGATAAAATGCACTACATTATCGGAGATGCCGGGAATGAGGACGTTCTGGAACTAGCCGGAATTAAACGGGCAAGGGCGCTGGTGGCAGCCCTTGCAACGGATACGGAAAATGTGTTCGTGGTACTCACAGCCAGGCAACTCAATCCCGACATCTATATTATGGCCCGGGCAGCAAGCAACATGGTGAGAAATAAACTCTATGTGGCCGGTGCCAACCAGGTGGAATCCCCCTATGATGTTGGTGGGGTTTCCATGGGATTGAAACTGTTGCGCCCTACGGTTTCCAATTTTCTGAACACGGCACTGTCCCGGGAAAGCGATGCCATACAGATTGAAGAAGCCTTTGTACCGGAGACATCGGATTATATAGGGAAAAAACTTAAAAATTCCGGTATTCGGCAGGATTACAACCTGATCATCATCGCAATCAATGAGAAGTCAGGCCATATGGTGTTTGCCCCCCATTTTGAAACCATTATCCACCCCGGGGACACACTGATTGTCATGGGAAAAGCCGAAGACCTGAAGGCGTTCAGGCGTGCGCTTGGTAATGTATAACTCGATGATCAAGTTTTTGTTAATTTGCCCAACTTCGGCG
>JAQYWJ010000248.1 GCA_030145005.1 Desulfobacter sp.
CCCTCCTGGATTCCTCCTATAATATGGAAGAAGGACTTCGAAGGGCCAGATCCCTGTTGATCGACATCAATGCCTTAGGCCTGCCTGCGGCCACGGAAATTTTAGATCCCATCACCCCCCAGTACATCGCCGGCCTTTTAAGCTGGGTTGCCGTTGGTGCACGCACCACAGAATCCCAGACCCACCGGGAGATGGCCTCGGGATTATCCATGCCTGTGGGATTCAAAAACGGTACTGACGGCACCCTGACGTCCGCTGTCAATGCCACCCAGGCTGCAAAAGCACCCCAGCATTTTCTGGGCATTGATCCGGACGGTAAAACAGCTGTTGTCTCCACCCGGGGAAACCCCTTCGGCCACATTGTCCTGCGCGGCGGAGCCACACCCAATTACGATCCCGTATCCGTGGGAAAAGCCCAAGACCGACTCAGGGAAAGGGACCTTTTAGATGCAGTGATCATTGACTGTTCCCATGACAACTCCGGCCAGAAATACACAGGCCAGTCCTTTGTATTTAAAAGCGCCGTGGATCAAAGACTTGAGGGCAATGACAGGATTGTGGGCCTGATGCTGGAAAGCAACCTGTTTGAAGGCAATCAGAAGTGCAAGTGCAACGGGGATGCAGACACCCTTAAGTACGGAATCTCCATCACAGATGAATGCATATCATGGGAAACCACGGAAAAACTTATCCATTGCGCATTTGACAAGCTGTCCTGAATTTTAACAATAGGCTAAACCACGGAAAGACACGGAAAAAAGTTTGATTTTTGAAGAAGAGGCTTCAACTTTGGCAGTCATCCAAAAGTACAGATTGAGGACTTTACGCTCTAACTTTCAGTGCTTTCCGTGTCTTCCGTGGTTATAAACCAATTGTAACAACCCGGAATTTCATTTTTGCACCTACGCTGTCGCATCTAAAGTACCGGGTCGCTTTTTTGCATCCTTCCCTTGGTCGTCTTTTTTCACAACCCCCTTGCCAAAGATATAATACGCCTTATTTTTCAATTCATTGCATATAAATTGAACATTAAGCATGTGATGGCACACGTTTTGCTGTCCTGTATCCCGAAGATCCTGAAACCATGGATCTTGGTAACTTGAATCAAACGAGACTGGAGATATTTAAAATGAAACAGGCGGTATTTGTAAGCAGGGACAAAGCTCAGTTCAAGGAACTTGAAAAGATGTTGGGCCAACACAGCATTGAAATAAAATGGTGCGCAACCGGCAAAGAACTTTTATCCCTGATTGCCAACACCCCTAAAGGGCAGTGGATTGATCTGGTAATTATGGAAGAAGTCCTGCCGGACATGAATGCCAAAGCCCTTGTGGAAGCCGTCACCACCCAAAGCCCCATGACCAATTGTGTGATTACAGGCACCATGGATAAAAAGCAGTTCCATGATGTCCATGAAGGATACGGTGTACTGATGCAGCTGCCTGTTCAACCTGGACAGGATGATGCCCGAAACCTGGAAGACCACTTGAAAAAAATCAGGTTGATAGGGTGAAGGGAAACGCCCTGACCGCAAGGAGATAAAACGATATGATTATCAGCATAGCAAGCGGAAAAGGCGGCACAGGCAAGACCACTGTGGCCACCAATCTTTGCGCAAGCCTTGATACAGACTTTATGCTTTTAGACTGCGACGTGGAAGAACCCAATGCCCACCTTTTCCTGAACCCAAACTTCACAGGAAAAGAAAAGGTCAATGCCCCTGTGCCTAAAGTGGACTTGAGCCTTTGCACCTATTGCAAAAAATGTATGGAGATCTGCCGGTACGGCGCCATTGCCGTGGCCGGGGAAACGGTGGTGACCTTTCCGGAACTCTGCCACTCCTGTGGCGGCTGCACGGTTGTCTGTCCGGAAAAAGCCATCACTGAAATAGACCGGTTCATCGGCACGGTGGAAACAGGCAGCCTGAGTCTGCCCCAAACCCCATCATTCGGCCGGGGGCTTCTGGAGATCGGCCAGGTTATGTCACCACCGGTCATCAGACAGGTTCGGCAGCTTGAGAAAAAGAAAAATCTCACCATTATAGATGCCCCGCCGGGCACATCCTGTCCCGTGATTGCCTCCATGAAAGGAGCAGATTTTGTGCTTCTGGTCACCGAGCCCACACCCTTTGGCCTGCATGATCTGACCCTGGCCGTGGAAGCGGTCAAGTTGTTAGGCATTCCCTGCGGTCTTGTGATCAACCGGGCAGGTATTGGCAATGATGATGTTAAAAACTATGCCCAGAATGAAAACATACCGGTTTTACTTGAAATTCCCTTTGACAAGCAAATTGCTTCTGCCTACTCAAAGGGCGAACTGCTTGTCCAGGCTTTGCCTGAATACAAAGAGATATTTAAACGTCTGTACACATCCATTGAAGCAATCGTGAACCGGAAAGGGGATGCCTGATGAAAGAACTTGTTATTTTAAGCGGCAAAGGCGGAACCGGAAAAACCAGTTTAACCGCAGCATTTGCAAGCCTTGCCGGAAATATGATGCTTTGTGACGCGGACGTGGATGCAGCAGACCTGCACCTTATTATGGACCCGGACATTCAAGAAACCCATGATTTTGCAGGCGGCTATGAGGCAGAAATTATCCCTGACGCCTGCACCGGCTGCGGCCAGTGTATGGAACTTTGCAGGTTTGACGCAGTTAAACCGGTGGAAGGCGCAGGGATATTTTATATTGACGGCCTTGACTGTGAAGGTTGCGGGGTCTGCGCAGATCTATGTCCTGAATCTGCCATTAAATTTGAGGAAAAAATCTGCGGACAGTGGTTTGCTTCGTCTACCCGGTTCGGGGACATGATCCATGCCCGCTTAGGCATTGCAGAAGACAACTCAGGCCGGTTGGTGGCCCTGGTCAGAGACGAGGCCAGAAAACGCGTACTTGCGAACCACATTGACCTCCTGCTCACAGACGGCCCTCCGGGTATCGGATGCCCGGTTATTGCCTCCATCGGGCATGCCAACGCAGTTCTCATCGTGACGGAACCCACGGTTTCAGGCATCCATGACATGGAACGTGTGGCTCAGTTGGCAGCCCATTTTAAAATGCCGGCCATGGTCTGCATCAACAAATACGATTTAAACCCGGATCAAGCCCAAGCCATTGAAGCCATTGCCGAAAAAAGAAATATGGAATTTGTGGGAAAACTCCCCTTTGACCCGGCATTCACAAAAGCCATGGTCCAGGGCAAATCCATCATGGAAACCCATGCCGACAGTCCTGCCGCAACACAAATCAAAAAGATCTGGAACCGGGTTATGGAACACCCGGCTATGAAGTTAGACAGATTGTGTTGACCATGACTGGATGGACATTAAATAAAAAAGACAATATTTTTAAGGCTCAATATACACAAGTAAAGGAGTAAGTAAAAATTATGGAAAACGGTAGAATTGCAATCCCCTCCAACGGTGAAGGAGGACTTTCCGGTACCCGTGCAGGCCATTTCGG
>JAQYWJ010000249.1 GCA_030145005.1 Desulfobacter sp.
TGGCTGACCAGATTGAATCCAAACTCGACATTGAGGTTAACACCGTGTCCGTGGGCGGATCCGTATTGCTCAAATGGATGCAGCACAAGCAACTTCCCGGCCGGATCAACAATATACGCCTGGGAGAGTCTGTGTTCCTGGGCACCATTCCCACGATAAATCAGGTGCATCCGGATCTGGATACCCGGGTGGTCACATTCAGAAGCGATATACTTGAGATAAGAGAAAAACTGGTGACGCCGCCCCAGCTGTGCGGAAAGGATGCTTTGGGCGGCCGGCCTCAGTTCACCCGCCGGGGTTTGCGCAAACGCGCCATTCTCAATTTCGGTATTTGCGACACCTACCCGTCGGGATTGACATCTTTGATCCCGGACATGAAAATTGTTTCTGTAAACTCCAATTATACCCTGGCAGACATCACGGATTGCCGTCATCGCTTTAAAGTTGGAGATTTTGTTGATTTCACAATGAACTACCAGGCGTTTCTCCAAAGCTTCATATCGCCATTTACCCGAATCCGTTACCAGGAAGGACCAGAAAAACCAGCTGTTTTATGAGTCAGTTGAAAAAAAACAGAGCACGGATTCACCTTTTTTCAGGTGCCGTTATCATGCTGGTGCTGGCGCTGGGATTCAACATCCTTTTAACATCAGCCACCCTTGAAAAGCTGTATGTGGAAACCTTTATTTCCAAAAACAACGTGGTGGCAAAGGACCTTCAGCGCAACCTGGAAACAGCGCTTCGGTTCGGCAAAAGCGTTGATAAATTCATTGGTATGGACAAGCTGATCCTGGAAGCCCGGCAGCACCTGACCTCGACACAGAAAGAGACAGGTGAATCCGGCACTGATGAGGATGACATTGTTGTTTTCATTACCTCTCCGGATGGACATGTTGTTTACAGCAGCAGCGCAGGGGTCGTGGGGACTGACTTGCCTGAAGCGACCCGGCTGCCGCTAGTCAAGGGCACGCAAACCCCTATGGAAGGCCACTCTGTGGAATATAAAGGAGTCTATTATCTTTCCCTGCCGGTGAAACAGGATTTTTCAAAAAAATGGATGGCCACTGTAACGGTTGCCTTCAGCCAGAAGCAGGTAAAAGCCATGCTGCGCGCCATAGTGATGAAAAGTATAAACTTGATCGCGGCGGTTCTTTTCTGTGCCATGACACTTCTAATCATTTTTCTTCGATCTTTGACCTTAGATCCCAACAGATCAAAAAAATCTCTGCGGCGAATCAAATTTAAAATCTCTGCGGCTTTTTTTATTATCATCTGCCTGGCCCAGATCACTTTGAACCTGTTCAATCTTTTTGAATTCAGGGTCCATTTTCTGGATGTTTCCACCCAAAAAAGTGTTGTCATGTCCGAGTTGTTAAAACAGGATATTGAATATTTACTGGCAAAGGGTCTGAATATCCGGCGACTGATAAAAATGGACCAAAAGCTGGCTGATATCATTGCCGTCTCCCCTGAACTTGAAGGCATTACCATATCTGACAACACGGGCCGGCCCCTTTACATTGCTAGCCGGCACGGCATGCGTAATCTGACAACGTCTGAAAATAATGAAAGTCAGGACAGCGGAATGCTTTCCGTGCATAATTATCCGGACTACACAGTCATCCAGAACCTGTTGAACACACGGAAATCAGAAACCGGCGTATTGGCCGGCAAACTGACCATCCATATTTCAAAGGGTTTCCTGTTCAACAAACTTAAAGCAATTGCTCTGGATTCCATCACGGTTCTTGTGATCTCGATTTTCTTTTTTGTGGAACTGCTGATCCTGCAAAGACAGCTTATCGAACGTCAGATCACCGGAGACACCCGTGTGCATAGGGAACAGGTGCATTACACATCCATTCGTCCGGTGGCGTTCATGTTTTTTTTCGGGGTAGACACCTGTATTTCGTTTCTTCCCCTTCATATGGCCACCTTGTATAACCCATATCATCCATTATTGGGCCTTTCCAAAGATATCATTATGGGCCTTCCCATTTCCATGCAAATGCTGTTCACTGCCACATCATTACTGATATCAGGTGCATGGTGCGACAAGCGAGGTTGGGCAGAACCCTTTCTGATTGGGCTGTTTTTATCCGGCATAGGGTTTATCTTTGCCTGGCTGGCCCCATCTTCCCTGTACTTTCTTATTGCTTTAGGCCTTGTGGGCATGGGTTACGGGCTGTCCCTGATGGCGGCCCAGGGATTTGTCATTGCACATACCACAACAAAAGAGAGTGCCCGGGGCATGGCCCAGCTGTGGGCCGGGGTATATGCAGGCAGTATCTGCGGTGGTGCCACAGGAGCAATGTTGGCGGATCGTATGGGTTATACCCCGGTATTTCTGGTGGGCGGCAGTATCCTGCTGCTGCTCATTGTGTATACCTTTTTCATGATGAAAGACGCCATGAAACGCCCAAAATCAGCTACACAGACGTCTAGGCCCACCTCGACAGAACAAACTCGTCCGTCATCCCGAAAACCGTCTGTATTCAGTTTTCTGTTCAATCGTAAAATTTTCACACTGATCTTATTTTACGGGCTTCCCTGGTATATCGTACTCATCGGTTTCATGAACTATTACAGCCCCATTTACCTGAAAGGCATTGGCGTCTCCCAGTCCAATATCGGCCGGATTTTCATGATTTACGGCATCTGCCTGATGTATGTGGCGCCCTATATTTCAAAAATTGTCGGCCGGGCCCACGACAAGAAACGATACCTTGTCATGGGCAGTTTCATCGGCAGCCTGAGCATTGCCAATTTTTATTTTTTCAAAGACCTTTCCGGAGTTGTTTCCGTTACGGTTTCCATCTTGCTTCTAGGCCTTTCCGCCTGCCTGATTCCGGTCAGAAGCGCCTATGTATTAGATATTCACATCACCAAGCAACTGGGTGGCGGTAAGGCGATCGGCGTCCTAAATGCTGTTTTGCGCCTGGGTCAGGTGACCGGCCCCATCCTGTTTGGATGGCTTTTTATCACCATGGGATCAGATTCAGGCATTGCCGTTACCGCAGCAGCCTACCTGCTTTTCACTCTGGTCTTTATTTTGGTGGGTTAGGAGGATAGATCCATGACAGCGCAGCCACAGTCCCGTGCATCAGAATATCTGGAGATGGTCTGCCAAAAACTTCCCGTGGTAAAAAACATTCTTAACACCTTTGGTCATATGCCCCTTGGGGTGTATACCGAACAGTTCAACATACCACCCTGCCCAGCCGTACAGGCCAGGGATGACATCAAACAGGCTGTTTTTGATCAGATTTTTCCTGTTCTGGGAAAAAATATAGCCATCCGTACTGCCAATGACTTGATGGCATCGGGCACTGTGATGACCACCACACACCTTGGCATTGATTATTTTGCCAATTCCGTCCAGGGGAACCTGATTTACGGTGCAGGGATTCTCACCGGCCGGCGCAAAGCAACCACCATCCCGATTTTTTGTTTCGGCAATGT
>JAQYWJ010000250.1 GCA_030145005.1 Desulfobacter sp.
CCAAGATTACATACGTTACACCGGTCTTCTTCCGTACCCACGCAGCCGGCGGCTGCCTGCATCACATATTTTCCAATCTGAACCCCGGATGCCCCCAGCATGATCAGGGCTGCTGCATTGGCGGCAATGTTACCGTTTTTACCAATACCGCCCCCGGCAAAGATGGGTACTTCATTCTGTTTACCGAGGGCTGTCAGATTCAGGTAGTTGTCCCGAACACAGCTGGCTATGGGATGGCCCATGTGGTCCATGGAAACAGCGTATGCAGCGCCTGTGCCGCCATCTTCGCCGTCAATGGCGAGTCCTGCCGCATATTCGTTACGTGTCAGATTGTTCATCACCGCAAGGGAGGTGGATGAGGCGGAAATTTTTGGATATACCGGCACCCTGAACCCCCATGCCATGGACATGGACAGGATCATCTTGGCCACGGACTCTTCAATGGAGTACTGGGTCTGATGGGTCGGGGGGCTGGGCAGGCTGACACCCTGGGGCACACCCCGGATGGCGGCAATCAGCTTGTTGACTTTATGCCACATCAGAAGACCGCCGTCACCGGGTTTTGCACCCTGACCATATTTGATCTCAATGGCGCAGGGGTCTTCTTTCATGTGTGGGATGGCGTGGATGATCTCATCCCAGCCAAAATAGCCGGAAGCAATCTGCAGGATTACATATTTAAGAAACCGTGAACGCAGTAACCGTGGCGGACAACCACCTTCGCCGGTGCAGATGCGAACGGGCATGCCCATCTCTTCGTTCAGGTAGGCAACCCCCATCTGCAAACCTTCCCACATGGTAGGGGACAGTGCGCCAAAGGACATGCCGCCGATGATCAAAGGATAAATTTCCCTGACCGGTGGAATCCAGCCCTTTTCCCGCAGTTGTTTCATGTTTTCCCTGGGGGGAAGCACCCGGCCAAGAAGGGTGCGCATCTCAAATTCATGGCGCCCGGCATCCAGGGCCGGGTCCGTGAGCATGGAAATTCTGGTGAACTTGATTCTGTCGAGTATCGACCCCGAATCGTTGCGCCGGCCGCCTCTGCGCCGGGGAATGCCATGCTGGTTGATGTGGAATTTCATCCTGTCCAGGCCCGGATTTAGCTTGGGCCGGATGGCATCATTGGGACAAACCAGGGTGCACATGGCGCAGCCGATGCAGGCGTTTTCAACCCGGGTGTCCTGACGAATACCGTAAAAGGTATCATAGGCATTACTGTGCTCGGCATTTTTGTCCACAGATGTTTTTATGACCCGTTTCTGGAACGGATGAAGGGAGATGGCCTGGACCGGACACACAGCCGTGCACTGGCCGCACAGGGTACATCGGTCATTATTAAATTCGATCTGCCAGGGCAGATCATTCAGGCTTAAAGAGGAAGGTTCAAGGCTTCTGTTTGACGACATATATTTACCTCCTGGCGCTCAGGGCTTACAATGGCTGTATCAAGGTGCATGGGTTGAATGTCCGTGGTTTTGTCTCGGTCAGGTATGGCGGCGTCCAGTCCGCAGATCTCGGATGAAAAGGCAAACATACCCGGCTTGCCCCCCACCACGCCGGGCCGCAGTTTCTTGCGGTCCTGCACCATGAACATGGAGTGATCCGGCAGGGTGCCGATTACCATATTGGGGCCGTCAATGATTAAGGGGCGGCAGGTCTTTTTCAAATGATCCAGAAATTCGAAATTGGGATGCTTTTCAAGGGCATCACGCTGAAGCGGCGTAATCACATGCTTATAACCGTCGATTCCTAAGCCCAGCTCTTCCATGGAAAAGTGAAGGATGTGGGCAAACACCTCGGAATCGGACTGATAGCCGGTATAGCCGGGGATATCCCTTGAGGAAAGAAAATCCTTGATGGGGATAAAAGCCGTGTTTTCACCATTGGTCATGGTGCAGTACCCCTTGATAAAGAACGGATGGCAGGCATACAGGTTGATGGCGTAATTTGTGTTTTGTCGCCCCTGGGCCATGATAATCCTTGCTTCAAGTTCTTTCCTGTCAAGGCCCAGATATTCTCCCAGCTTCATGGGATCCCCGATCTCCTTGATCATGATGGTGTCCGGCCAAAAGGAAAACACGATCATGTCTTTTTTCTCTTCACCCATCTCCCGTATCTTAAGCCGTACATCCAGAAGTCTTGTGGCCAGCTCCTCCTGGGACAACTCATCCCAGCCGTCGGGCAGTTCATAGGCCCTGATCAAATAAATTTGTCGTCTGGGAATACCTTCTACCCTGGTTTTAGGTGGTTTCAAAGAGACTTTATGCTTGGTCAGAAAACCAAGGTCCATCATAAAAAGGTCCAGACGGCGGATGCCTTCTTCAGTAAAGATCCCCGACAGGATCGGGGCATCTTTCATCTCTTCAAAGGTGCCACCAAGGCCCTGGAGCAAAAGCCCCACGCCGGAGCCGTCATGCCCTTCCTTCATTACGTCAAGGGCTTTGATGGCCAGCATAGGCGACTGAGGCTCCTTGCTGGTGATTGCAAACAGACGACACATATTTTTTAACTCCTTATGGTCTTTTCGTCTTTTCTTTAAGCAGTCAAAAGACTGCGGGTCAAAATCTCGAAACTTAAACATTAAAGGCACTTAGTAAGACTGTCAATCTTTATTTTTCCAACAAGGATGATTGTGGCTGGGGGGTTCCATGCAGGAATAGCGACGACATCAAATAAATATGCGAAAAATTAGATTTTATTCATAGAGCCATACTTATATTCCGTTAAATACAAATATGAAAAAATTTTACTGCTGACAAAATACAAATATGTAAAATATTTACTGTTGTGGAAATTCTTTGTATGGAATCAGAAGCAAAAAAGGCTACCCATTTTTAATTTGGGTGGGAATTGAAAACCCGGCACGTTTATAAATTGAATGTATTTTGTGGAGGTCCTGTTCCAGGCCCTCCCCAGGATGTATTTTGCCCAGCCATCTGGTTTTTTTGCTCCGGTTGTCCAGATACCAGCAGATGATAGGAACATCCGCACCTTTGGCAATGTACCAGAATCCGGTCTTGATTGTGGACACCGACTTGCGGGTGCCTTCGGGCACCAGTGCCAACACCAGGTCCTCATTTTCTTCATATTTTTTAATAACGCCGTCCACAAATCCACAGGACCCGTCTCGCTGTACCGGAAGACCCCCAAGGCTTTTTAAAAAAATCGACATGGGAAAAAAGAACCACTTGGATTTGATCATCAGTTTTGCATTAATCCCGGCAAGTTTCATATAGGTCAGGGCACGGACAGTGTCCATGTTGGTTGTATGAGGAAAACCAATGACCACGCATCTGGATTCCCAATAGGCCGGCAACGGATCATAAGTCCAGCCCATCCGTGCATAAATAAATTTGCCAAGGGCACTGAACAGAAATGGGAAAGGATTAATATCCATTGCATCTCTCTTTTCTTTATTTTTCATATTTTTTTCTAACTTTATTGTTTCA
>JAQYWJ010000251.1 GCA_030145005.1 Desulfobacter sp.
ACCAACCGGCCTTTGTGGTCATGGAGTCCCTGGCCCAGCTGGGAGCCCTCCATGTGCGCCGGCTGTGTGATTTTTCAAAACATGCTTTTCTGCTTAAGGTGGAGCGCTTCTCCCTTCCAAGTGAAAGTCGCATCTCCGGGACCCTGAAACTTTCAGGCAGGCTGCTGGTGCGCAGCCAGGCGGCCTTTTCCTACGATCTCACAGCATCGGGACTCTGGGAAAGCCCGCTTATGGGAAGGTTTCTTTTCTCCGTGAAAGAGTATGATGACACCTTTGGAAAAGAGGTTCTGACAACAAGATACAAGGAGGTGTTTCAATGTTTGACAAGCGCTTCAGGGATCGTCTGAAACTCCAGCAACTGGAGGGACTGCACCGGAATCCCCCGGTCATCGAGAAAAGGGATGGCAGATTTGTAACCATCAGAGGCCAAAAGGTCTTGAGCTTTGCCTCCAACGACTATCTGGGGCTGGGGTCGTCACACCATCTTGCTGCCCAGGTGGGAAAACATTTTAAGGCTGGAGGTTCTTCCGCCTCCTCATCCCGTTTGGTGGCGGGAAACTACCAGACCATCTGCCGGGCTGAAAAAATTTTTGCCGATTATTTCGGGTATGAAGATGCCATCTTCTTTTCCAGCGGATTTCAGGCAAACCTGGCCATTCTCTCAACCTTGTTTGAAAAGGGAGACACCCTTATCTTTGACAAGCATGTGCATGCAAGCTGCGTCAAGGGAATATCCTTAAGCGGTGCGTCCCTTAAGGGATATCGCCACAACAACCTGGGACATCTGGAAAAGCGTCTGGAAGCTGCGACTTCGGCAAACAGGGGCGTTGTTACTGAATCTTTGTTCAGCATGGACGGGGATCTTTTGCCCATAAAAAGATTTGGGGATTTAAAGAAAAAACATGGATTCTATGGTGTTGTGGATGAAGCCCATGCCTTTGGCGTCCTGGGGGATAAAGGCAGGGGAATTGCCCGGGGGGTGACGGACATAGCCCTTGGAACTTTTGGCAAGGCCCTGGGGCTGTTTGGAGCCTTTGTGCTGCTGCCTTATGGGGTAAAGGAGTATCTCATGAATTTCGCCTCCCCGCTTATCTACACCACCTCCCTTCCCCAGGCCCATGCCCTGGCCGCCGTGGATGCCCTGGAACTTGTGGAGCAGGGAGACAACGCCCGGAAAACCTTAAAGGATGTCAGTGCGTCCATGGGCGAAACACTTATCCGGGCAGGATTCCAGGTGGCTGGAGACGCCCATATCATATCCGTGCTGATGGGAGATGAGAAAAAAGCGGCACAGGTCTCCCAGGATCTTCTTTCCCGGGGCATCCTGGCTTTTTCGGCCCGTTTTCCCACAGTGCCCTTGGGGAAGGCTATATTGAGGCTGGGCATGACCGCCCTGCACCGGGAAGAGGATATTCAAACCTTTGTAAATGCACTAAGAGAGGTGGATGAAAAAACCGTTTGATCGCGGCTACCAGATGGCCCGGTAAGGGTATCCGTGGAAAAAGGCTCCACCGGGCTTTATTGTTAATCCGGAATAACAGCCGTGGGCTGACCTGGTCTATCAACACCCAGGCCCAACCCACAACAAAACATGAAAGTAATTTAACAACTTATTGGGACTTTCATAATTTTCGCTTATCCTTGAGCACTGCATTTGAAATGACAATGCGCTGAATCTCGCTGGTGCCTTCGTAGATGGTAAATACCCGGGCGTCCCTGTAAAACCGTTCCACCGCGTAATCTTTGGTAAACCCGTATCCGCCGTGGATCTGGATGGCCCAGGCCGTGATTTCCTGTACCATTTCAGAGGCAAAGAGTTTGGCCATGGAGGCTTCCCGGGTGAATTTTTCCCCCCGGTCCTTCATGGAAGCCGCAGAAAGAATCAACTGCCGGGCAGCTTCGATCTTTGTGGCCATATCCGCAATCTGAAAACGAATGGCCTGGTGTTTGGTGATGGCCCCGCCGAACTGCTTGCGTTTCCGGGCATACTTGATCGCTGCATCAAAGGCGGCCTGGGCCACGCCGATGGACTGGGCTGCAATACCAATCCTGCCGCTGTCCAGGCCGGACATGGCGATTTTAAACCCATCCCCTTCCTTGCCCAGGATATTGGCGGCCGGCACCCGGCAATTCTCAAAAATCAGATCCGTGGTGTCCGATGCCCTCAGCCCCATCTTGTCTTCATGATGTCCCACGATGAGACCGGGTGTTGTCTTGGGTACAATAAAACAGGAGATGCCTTTATGTCCCTTGGTTTCATCCGTTTTGGCCGTGACAAGGACCACGGAACTGTTTTCCCCGGAAGTGATAAAACGCTTGGTACCGTTAATCACGTAACCGTCGCCGTCCTTTACGGCTGTGGTGGTCTGACTCACCGGATCAGACCCTGCATCGGGTTCGGTCAGGGCAAACGCCCCGATGATCTCCCCGGAGGCCAGGGGTACAAGAAATTCCTGCTTTTGTTCTTTTGTGCCGAATTTATTGAGCGATTCGCACACAATGGAATTCTGGACCGACATCACCACGGCGGTAGACGCGCAGGAATATGCGATCTCGGACAGGGCCAGCACATAAGAAACCGCATCTGCGGCTTCCCCGCCAAACTCTTCGGGTACCATCATACCCATCAGTCCAAGCTCCCCCATCTGTTCTAAATTTTCTGCGGGGAACGCCTTGGTTTTATCCCGTTCAGCGGCAGTGGGGGCAACCACTTTGCGTGAAAATTCACGCACCATATTCTGGATCATCACCTGTTCATCAGTTAACTTGAATAACATGATCTCTCCTTTTTCAAAAAAACAGATTCAGGGAGCATAGACCACCACAATCAGTTCGGCATCATTTTCACCGATATTACGCAGGTCATGCTTGATCCCGGAATTGAAATGAAGGGATTCTCCTGTTTTCAAGGTATTGATATGATCCCCCACCTGAATTTCAACTGCGCCGTCCAGCACATAGGCAAACTCCTCGCCCTCGTGCTGAAACCCAACCCCTTCATGGCTGCCACCAGCTTCTACAACGATGCGGAATGCCTTTAAATGGTTGTTTTCAGCACCGGAACACAAGGGCGTATACGCATAATGATCCGTGCGCTTGGTATAGGCATCGGCCCTGGCTTCCACGGAATCATCCGGCTCCTTGAGCAGATAGCCTGAATCCAGTTGAAGGGTGCGTGAGAGCTGGAGCAGCGTTCCCACCGAAGGCCGCTGCTCTCCGCTCTCGATTTTTTTGATGACATCTTTTGACAGCCCGGTTTCATTGGCCATGGCGTCCAGGCTGATTTTTTTATCCAGCCTGGCGCGCTTGATCCGGACGCCGACATGGGTGACTTCCTTATTTTTAGCCATACGATCTCCAATAGTTTGAGGGTGATCAACTCCCCGCCAAGGAGTCCCCTTTCTGAGCGATAGCGAAGGTGGGGGAGGAATTGGCG
>JAQYWJ010000252.1 GCA_030145005.1 Desulfobacter sp.
CCGGACAGCAGCTCATGAGCCTGGTAACCCAAAACCGTTTCAATATTATCCGTCACAAATTCAACGGGCCGGCCGGTTTCATTTTTCCATATAAAAGCGACCATTGGGCTGTTGTTGATAATTTTATAGGCCTCATCCCTTGCTTTTTCCGCCTGCTTTCTCTGGTCAATATCCGAATGGGTTCCGATAAACCGGACCGGGGCACCGTCTTTATCCCGGGCAGCGATTTTTCCTTTGGAGCGGATCCAGAAATAACGGCCGCTTTTACGCCGGAACCTGAATTCCTGATCAAAAGAATCCAGTTTTCCCAGGATATAATCATTCACGGCTTTTTTGACCACTCTGACATCGTCGGGATGAACCCTTTTTTCCCATTCCTGGAACAAGCATGGAAACTCGTGGGGCTCATACCCGGCCATGGTGTAATACCGGTCATCA
Organism: Desulfobacter sp.; assembly: GCA_030145005.1. Taxonomy (GTDB): domain Bacteria; phylum Desulfobacterota; class Desulfobacteria; order Desulfobacterales; family Desulfobacteraceae; genus Desulfobacter. Next base: position 439 of record JAQYWJ010000252.1, read on the forward strand.
TAAAAAAATTCACTTTTATCCAGATGCCAGTCCCATACACCATCATTGGCCGCATACAATGCCAGGTATAGTCTCTCCTCCTGTTTTTTGGTCAGGTCATGCTGATCTGCCAACCTGGAAAACACCCTGGAAATCAGGATACCCGCGGCCAGGATAATCATAATATTCAAAAAGCGCATAAAGATTTTCTGGGGATTATGGATCGGGAATACGGCTTCTGAAAATGATATGGATCCCTCTAGGGCATAATATTGTAAAAGGACATCCTCTCCCCAGAGGAGAAATACAAAGCCTATCGTTACGATGAGAATATTGCTGCTGACCCTGTGCTGAACAATTTCGGTCATCCCCAGAAAACGCCTCACAACAGTGATACGTGAACAGATATAGCCAGCCAGTACCAGCAAAATCAGGATAAAAACCCACACCAGCGACAGGAAAACCGGGGAGGCTCCTACTGTGATATTGGACAGCCAGTAATTTTTATATCGGTTAAACCTTGAATCGGAATCCTGTTTTTCAGCATCGATATAGCGGGTTATGGGGGCCAGCAAGTTTTTGGGATCACCTTCGGCAGCGGCGACATACATGGAAAAGGGATTAAAAACAACAGCCTGGTTTATCCTTCCGGCCTGTTCCCGGTCGACAAAAAGGATGGAAAGCCGCTCCCCGACAGCCCCATCAAATTCTCCTGATAACAGGCCGTTGAGAAGCTCAGCATATCCTTGAACTTCAACAAATTCGCAGCGAATTTTCAAATCATTCATCATTTTTTTAAATACGGTATTAAACAAGGATGCCCTCACCTGGCCGACCCGTTTACCTTCAAGGTCCGACAATGTCTCGACCCCCTCACTGTGAAGGGTGTATAAACACCCCCAGGTTTCGAAAAAGGCACTCTGTGTAAAATCCATTTCCCTGTCCCGCATCTGGGTATAGCCGATGGGAACCATAAGATCGATTTCACCTGACATAACCCTTTCCAGGGTCTGGGGAAGATTTCCTTTAATAAATTCAAGCGCCCAGTTCTGCTCCTGGGCAACATCGTTTAAAAAATCAACCGCCAGGCCCTTGGCCTCTTTTTTCTCTGTTGTAAAAATGATGGGACTTTTTTCAAAATAGCCGACACGGATATTTTTTTTTGCGTGGGCGTTCATACCCGGACAGGATAAAACAAGAAAAAATAACATCGGTAATATGAAAACAGGGGTGGAATAAAAATTTTTAGCTCTATCCAAGCGAATTTCCCTTTTTTGAAAAAAGCAGCAGAAGCGATTGATTCTCTATAAATTTAACGGAAGTTTGATTAAAAAGACAGATAAAAATTTCATTTTTTATTTTCCAACCCCGTTTCTGTATGGGGTGCATGATTGGTTTTACTGCGGATTTCATAGCCTTGTTTCGCCATTTTTCCTTGAAAAGGAGAGCGGGAAAATTGTTAAATTCTTCCTGGCCCTGGCCAATTACCTGAACATATCCACCGTGGTAGAAGGGGGGGACCCAATCTCAACCGGATCAACTCTCAAATCTTTCTGAGGCAGTGGCCAGGGTTATTTTATTGCCAAACCCATGCCCAGGGAGGATCTATACGATTTATAAATAATAGGCGTAAGCTCAAATTTTAAAGTTGATCTTACGCCTATTATGTTTTTATAAGAAAGCCTATGCAACATAGTGGGCTGAACCACGGTGAAAAACCAGGTCAGCCCATGGCTATGATTTTAGAGAATTTTAATAGTCAAAAAAACCTTTGCCGCTTTTTCGACCCAGCCAGCCGGCACGGACATACTTTCGCAGCAGCGGAGTGGCCCTGTACTTGGGATCCTTAAACTCTTCATAAAGGACATCCATGATGGCCAGACAGACGTCCAATCCGATCAGGTCTCCCAGGGCAAGGGGGCCTATGGGATGGTTGGCACCCAGTTTCATGGCTGTATCAACATCTTCGGCACCGGCAACGCCTTCGGCATAGATGGCGGCAGCTTCGTTGATCATGGGAACCAATATTCGGTTCACCACAAACCCCGGTGCTTCATCCACCTGTACCGGCTGTTTGCCTAGATCCAGTGACAATGCTTTTACAGCGTCAAAGGTCTCGTCAGATGTGGCAACCCCTTTGATGATTTCCACCAGTGCCATGACAGGCGCCGGGTTAAAAAAGTGCATGCCGATCACCTTATCCGGACGTTTTGTGGCCGTGGCCACCTCGGCAATGGAAAGGGATGAGGTGTTGGTGGCCAGGATGGTTGAAGGTTGGCAGATATTATCAAGTTCACTGAAAATCTGCTTTTTGATCTTCATGTTTTCCACGGCAGCTTCCACCACAAGATCGCAATCCTGGGCATTTGCAAGATCTACGGTTCCTATAATCCGAGAAAGAATCGGCTGGATCATGACCTCTTCCAATTTGCCCTTGGATGCCTGGCGGCTCAAGTTTTTGGAGATGATTGAAATGCCGTTGTTAACAAAGTCCTGTTCAATATCCCGCAACACCACCAGATAGCCATTGGCGGCAAAAACCTGGGCGATTCCGGCACCCATGGTACCGGCACCGATTACACATATTTTTTTCATATAAATTATGACCTTTCATCAAATCAGTTTTTATTTAGTACCTAAACGGAAACCCGTGTTTGGGCTAAAAGTTGCCCAAATGCAAGGCGCAAGCAAAGCTGAAACCGGAGCGTACTTTAGTACGTGAGGCCCGATCTTATAATTTGGCAGGTTTGTGCAGCAACGTCGCAGGTGGGTGACTTTTCGTTCAAGCACTATTTAGTCATGTTCTCCACAATCATGGCCATCCCCATCCCCCCGCCAATACACATGGACACAAGTCCTGTGCCGTATCCTTTCCGCTTCATTTCATGGATCAGGGTAACCATCTGCCGGGCCCCGGTGCAACCGATGGGGTGGCCCAGGGAGATGCCGCTGCCCAGCTGATTGGCAAATTCAGGATCAATGTCCAGCTCCATCATGCACCCCAAAGCCTGGGC
>JAQYWJ010000253.1 GCA_030145005.1 Desulfobacter sp.
ATCATCGTCCGAGGGCCCGAACAGGTTCATCTGGCCACTGGTGTTTCGTTTTTTTGCCCCTTTTTTCTTTTTGGCGGGCCGTGTCGAAGGCGCCGGTGTCATGGGGTGGTGTTCCGCAGATGCCAGAACCGATTTAGCAAGGTCAATGATATCGTCGGGAACCCCAGCCAGGCGTGCCACCTGGATGCCGTAGCTGCGGTTGGTGCCCCCTTTGACAAGGCTGCGGAGAAACACAATATTGTCGTTAAACTCCTTGACCTCAATATTATAATTTTTGATCCGGGGTTTGATTTCTTCAAGCTGGAGCAGCTCATGGTAATGGGTGGCAAAAAGGGTTTTTACCCCTTTACCATTCAGGTCATGCAGATACTCGGCCACGGCCCAGGCAATGCTCATGCCGTCGTAGGTGGATGTGCCCCTGCCGATTTCATCAAGGATCACCAGGCTTTTTTCCGTGGCATTATTGACAATATTGGCGGTCTCCTCCATCTCGACCATGAAGGTGCTCTGCCCGGAGGAAAGATTGTCCAGCGCCCCCACCCGGGTGAATATCCGGTCGGTGATGCAGATGGAGGCGTTAACTGCCGGCACAAAGGAACCCATCTGGGCCATGAGAACGGTTAAGGCCACCTGGCGCAGCACCGTGGATTTGCCGGCCATGTTGGGCCCGGTGATCAGGATCTGCTGGCATTGGGTGTCGTCCAGAGCAATGGAATTGGGCACATACCGTTCGCCCTGGATCAGCTTTTCCACCACCGGGTGCCTGCCGTCCTGTATATCAATGCGCCGGTCATCATTGATCTCAGGCTTTACATAGGCATTTTCCACGGCAGCCACGGCAAGTCCCTGAACCACGTCAACGGCGGCAATAAACTGTGCCATGGTCAGGATATCCTTTGCCCGTTGGGCCACCTTTTCCCTGACCGTACAGAAAATTTCATATTCCAGAGCGTTTCGGCGTTCCTGGGCATTGAATATGGTATCTTCCACCGCTTTCATGTCCTGGGTAATGAATCGCTCGGCATTGACAAGGGTCTGTTTACGGATATAGTGATCCGGTACCTGGGCAGACTGGGCCTTTGATACCTCGATGAAATAACCGAATACCTTATTGTATTTTATTTTAAGCGAGGAAAGCCCTGTATTTTCCTTTTCCTTTTTTTCCGTCTTTGCAATCCAGGATTTTCCGTCCCGGGTGATGGATAAAAGCTCGTCCAGTTCCGGGTTGTATCCGTCGTTGATCAGGTTGCCTTCGTTGAGCACGTGCACGGCATCTTCCCGGATGGCTTTGCCGATCAATTGGGCCAGCTCTTCCAGGCCCCGGACCAGGGCCGGCTTTTCATCCATGCCGGCACCGTTGAGAATCGGGCTTTTAAATGTTTCGATCTCCTTGAACAGACGCGGCAGAACAGAAAGGGAAGTTTTAAGGGAAAGCATGTCCCGGGCATTGCCCTGGCCCATGGATATACGGGAGCCCAGTCGTTCAAGATCATATACGGATTTAAGAAGATCGCCAAGTGTCTGATGGGTGCCCGGTGCGCCAATAAGCTCTTCTATGGCATGAAGGCGCTGCTGTATCAGGTCTTTGTTTACCAGAGGATATCTGATCCATTGCTTGATCAGCCTGCCGCCCATGGCCGTGACGGTTTTGTCCAGAATATGGATCAAAGAGCCTTTTGGCTTCTGGTTCTGGATATTGGTCAGCAGTTCAAGGTTTTTGCAGGACCTGTCGTCAATGACCATGAAGTCATTGAGGTTATACGGGGTGATTTTGTAAATATGGCTGGTGTCCGACAACTGGGTGTCCCGGACATAGGAGATGGCAGCGCCTGCTGCAGATATACAGGCCGACATACGTTCGATGCCGAATCCTTCAAGGCTGCGGGTGGCAAATTGTTCCGTCAGAAGCTGCCGGGCATTGTCGGTTCGGAACGTAAAATTGTCCAGATACGTGATTTCAACGTGGGAAAAGGTTTTCCTGATGGCGGCCATGGCCGGATCAGACTTGAAGCTGTCCGGTAGCAGCACCTCTTTCGGGGAAAGCTTTAAGGCTTCGTCTAAAAGGGCGTATGGGATAACACCCGAGGCGCGCTTTACCTGGCAGGTGGTAAAGCTGCCCGTGGAGATATCTATGCAGGCAAGACCGGAGTGCTCGGACGTTTTGGAGATCGCCACCAAAAAGTTGTTTGTTCTCCGGTCCAGAAGGGAATCGTTGAGGATCATTCCCGGGGTGATGACCCGGATAATTTCCCGTTTGACAAGACCCTTGGCCTGGGACGCGTCCTCAACCTGCTCACACACAGCAACCTTGCAGCCTTTTTCAATAAGTTTGGAAATATAAAGATCGGCTGATTTGTAAGGCACACCGCACATGGGAACGGGGTCCGGGGCGTTTTTATTCCGAGAGGTCAGCGCGATTTCAAGGATGCCGGCCGCCTTGACGGCATCCTCAAGAAACATTTCATAAAAGTCCCCCATCCGGTAAAAAAGTATGGCGTCCTGACAGGTTTCTTTGATGGCCAGATATTGGGCCATCATGGGTGTTTGTTTCTTTTTGACCATGGATCTTCAAAAGGGTGACTTCAGGCCTTTTTCTTTTCCTCGGTTGCAGCCTGCTCCTGATCTTTGCGGGCTTCTTCTTCCAAATGTTTTTTAATGTAAGGATCGTGAATAAATATATCAAGGCGTGTCTGAAGAGAATTAATTTCTCCTTTCAGGCTTTCAATCCGTTCGTCTCTTGTTCTAACCTGGCGTTTCAGGCGAACGGCCGTAATAAGTCCGCGAATCCCTGTGATCAAAAGACCTAGGACCAGACAGAGACCCCAATAGGCCCAGTTCGGAAGATCCATGACCGTGTAGTGCAGGGATGCTATTTTAAAGTCAATATGGAGCGCCGTAATTGCCAGAAAGTATCCCTGATTCTGAATGCCGAAAGTGGCCAGAACCACCAGGAAAATTATGAATAATATAATTTTAAAAGTTTTCATTCATTTTCTCCGTTATAGATTTTGAGTGTATCCCTATCCTATAATGAGTGTATCCTTATAAATTGATGGTGACTATAGATCAAAATTAGTTATTTATCAATTCTTCTTTTGGTTTGCAACGGCTTGAACAGTGAATGTTCGGCATTTTACAGATAAATTTTTCAACCGGGCTTTTTTCCTGGTTTAACTTTGTGGCGTATCCGGATACAAGAGATTAACCTTGGGGGCTTCATTTTTTTCAAGGTCAATGATGGCCCCTGATCCTGGCCCTGCTATGGCGCAGTTAACCACGGTACTTTGATGCAGGGTTTTCAGCCCAAAATCTTCGTGGACATGGCCGCAAAGCACAAGGCTCGGGGATGCGGCCTTGATAAACCGGGCCAGATTCCGGCTGCCGGCATGGATTTTTTTGCCCACACGGTCACACGCCCCCTTTGGCG
>JAQYWJ010000254.1 GCA_030145005.1 Desulfobacter sp.
GATATCCATCAATTGCTTTCCATATTTTAATCCAGTTAGTTGCATCTTTCCTCCCTGATAATTGTTGTGAATTTAATTAAATAAAACTTCTCAATTCATTCGATATTACCAACAGACTTCAATCTTAACACCTTGTTCTCTTACGAAAACAAAATGTCATTTTCTTTAAGCACCTAACTTAACCTTGCTGCAATGTCATTCGGTTCGGATATTGCTTTAAGGGGACGTTAGTTGCTCCTCCTCATCGCAAGAAGGTTTAAAGTTCCCCCCTAAACTTTTTCCCTACCAAGCCCTCCTCTCTGTTTGGGATTTGAATAAATTTAAACGATCGTTTCAAAGTTAATGATCTCTTATCAAGTTTATATAGGATAGGAACTTCCGGTTTGTCAATAGGATAGTATAGCCAAAATTCACCGCTGAAATTTAATATGCTTCCATAAAAGAGTGAACAGGTGGCAGCCATGGGGGTTTTAACCTTATTTAAAAATCATTAAATAATATCAATTGTTAGCTCTTCAAAACTATCATTTGATATTATTTTTATGTTTATCGCTGCATTTAGCATTTTATACCGACAGTACTGGTGCAATGAGGTACCCAAGGCAATACTTTTGGCAAGATCAAGATATACAGGCAGATCTGCCAAGGAGATGGAACCGCTTAATTCTTCTTCGTACCTGAATGATAACATGCCTTGTGACATATTTAGTTACACCCGTTGGTGCTAGCTTTATTGATATTTTTAGATACTATATCCACTAGATTCACCAAGCGCAACAAATTTTTTATTTTTTTTGACGGTGGATTTTAAGGGTTGTCCAAAGGGGATTTTGGGGAATGGCGTTGCCGTAAACCTTAAATTTCAGGCCCATTGAAATCATCTGCAGTGCTGCTGCCACATTTGCCTTGCCGGCAAATATCCGGCCTTTGTATTATATGTTGACTAAGACGCTGATTTTAAACTATATAGATCGGCTGTATATTTTTTTGGAAATGAACAACATAGATTAATAAATTAAAGATATAAAAAGCATGCAGACCATACGCGGGTTCAGAGATATTTTACCGGAGCAAATTGCTCTGTGGCAAAAGGTGGAACAAGAAGCGGCAGCCCTGTTTGAATCCTTTGGATACAGGGAAATCCGTATCCCCATTGTGGAAAAAACAGCATTGTTTGCCCGGAGTATCGGAGAAGCAACCGATATTGTTGAAAAGGAGATGTATACCTTTGAAGACAGGAAAGGGGATATGCTCACACTGCGGCCCGAGGCCACGGCATCCATTTGCAGGTCGTATATCCAGCATAAAATGTATGCTGCCGAACCGGTACGCAAGTTCTACCTGACAGGACCCATGTTTCGCCGGGAGCGACCGCAAAAAGGACGCTACCGCCAGTTTTACCAGATTGATGCCGAGGTTTTCGGAGTAGAATCCCCTTATATTGACAGTGAACTGATTTTTCTTTTGCACACATTGCTGCACCGCCTTGGACTTGAAGGCCTTTCGGCCCATATCAACAGCCTTGGCTGCCCTGCCTGCCGCCCTGATTTTCAAAAGGCCCTGCTGGATTTTTTAGACGAACGAAAAGACAATCTGTGCGAGAACTGCAAACGCAGGCTGGTTAAAAATCCGCTACGGATACTGGACTGCAAAGCACAAACATGCAGACAGGCCCTTGAAGGGTCGCCTGCCACAGTGGATCATCTGTGCCCGGACTGCCATACCCATTTTGAAACCGTGAAAAACAGCCTTGAAAAACTAGGCGTGGATTTCATAATCGATGACACCCTGGTTCGGGGACTTGACTATTATACCCGCACGGCCTGGGAGATTCAGACCACAACGCTTGGTGCCCAGTCCGCCGTTGCCGGGGGCGGCCGGTACGATCGTCTGGTGGAAGAGCTTGGCGGGCCTTCAACACCGGCCATCGGGTTTGCCATCGGGTTTGACCGTCTGGTGGAAGTTATGGAACAGCTTGATAACCAGGCGTGTGAAAAGGGCCCTGACCTTTTTATTGTCTGCCTTGGGGCAGATGCCCAGGAATATGCATTTGAATGGTCCTGCAGGCTTAATACCATGGGCATCAGAACAGATACAGATTTCCGTGGAAAAAGCATGAAAGCATTGATGAAGCGGGCAAACAAGCTTGATGCCGCTTTTGTTCTCATTGTCGGAGACAATGAACTTGCCCGGAAAAAACTTGTGCTGCGCAACATGGCGACCAAGGAACAAACAGAAATCGGCCTGGATGACCTGGTGAATGATTTGGCACAATTAATTAATAATTAATATAGTTATGGAGTTTAAGGAGTTTAAGAATAAAAGTGACTGATTTACTTGGAAATATGAAACGCACACACTCTTGCATTGAGTTGGGAGAAAGCCACACTGGCCAGGACGTCGTACTCATGGGGTGGGTTCAGCACCGCCGGGACCACGGCGGCGTTATTTTTGTGGACCTTCGGGACCGGGAAGGCATTACCCAGGTTGTATTTGATCCGTCGGTCTCCGAGGCTGTCCATGAAAAAGCCCAGGAAATCAGAAACGAATATGTCCTGGGCATCAAAGGAAAGGTGTCGGCAAGACCTGCGGACATGGTAAACTCCAGGATGACCACCGGTGCCATAGAGGTGCTTGTGGACGAACTGCGGATTTTTTCCAGGGCCAAAACACCTCCCTTTCAGATTGAAGACCGGGTGGATGCATCGGAAACCATTCGACTCCAGTACCGTTATCTGGATTTAAGGCGCACCCAGCTAAAAAACAATATGCTGGTCCGGCACAAAACGACCATGACGGTTCGAAATTATCTGGATGCCAACGGATTTATAGATATTGAAACCCCGGTTTTAACCAAAAGCACGCCCGAAGGCGCCAGGGATTATCTGGTTCCCTCCCGGGTCAACCAGGGCGACTTTTATGCCCTGCCCCAGTCTCCCCAGCTGTTCAAGCAGCTTTTGATGGTTGCCGGCTTTGATCGGTATTACCAGGTTGTCAAATGTTTCAGGGACGAGGACCTGCGGGCGGACCGCCAGCCCGAGTTCACCCAGATTGATATGGAACTCTCCTTTGTGGATGAACAGAAGGTGATAGAGATTACCGAAGGGCTGATCAAGGCCATATTCAAAAATGTGCTGGATATGGACTTTCCCGAACCCTTCCCCAGTATGACCTGGGCCGAGGCCATGGAGCGATTCGGTATAGACCGTCCTGATTTAAGGTTTGACCTGGAATTGAAAAATGTATCCGACATTGTGGCCAATGCGGATTTTAAAGTGTTTGCCTCTGTGGTTAAAAACGGCGGGCTGGTCAAGGCCATCAATGCCAAGGGCTGTGCGGATTTTTCCAGAAAACAGATTGATGAGCTCACCGAATTTGCAGCCGTTTACAGGGCCAAGGGTCTGGCCTGGATAAA
>JAQYWJ010000255.1 GCA_030145005.1 Desulfobacter sp.
TGGGAGTTAAGGACCCGGTGGTGACAGGCGCTGCTGCAGTCGCCGAAACCCATCAAGCCAAGCTTAACATTCTCCATGTAGCGGAGTCCTCTCATGAAAACAACCGACACCTGGTTAAGGATTTTAAAACGGACGAGGAGATCAATTTTTCGCCGGCGTATCAGAAACTTGTCCAGAAAGAACTCCTCGATTCTTATAAAACAATATTGCCGGCAGGCATGGATTTTGATGTCACGGTTGTTTGCGGATTCCCCTGGGAAGAGATTGTTCGTCAATCCCGGCATCTTAACGCGGGCATGATCGTCCTCGGCCCCCATTCCGAACGAGCAGCTGAAAAGGGGACCGTCCGGGTGGCCGGAAAGATCGGGAGCACCGTGGAAGGTGTGGTAATGCGGGAAAATTGTCCGGTGATGATTATCAATCCCGCAGTTCGTTTATCATCTGCGGCATTCAAAAAAATTGTGGTGGGGGTGGATTTTTCCGTATCTTGTGAATGCGCCTTGTTCTTTGCCCGGAAAACTGCGGAAAAATTCGGGTCTAAAATTTTTCCCTTTCACATGATTCCTGTGCCGCCGTATCCCAAATATACCAAGAAAGATTATGACGCAGATCGAAAAAATACTGAAAAGCGCCTGGAAGAATTCTGCCGGAATTTGATCAAAGATACCGATTACGCCTATCAGATCTGGGGCGGGGCGTTGCCCCATCTGGAACTCGTTAAATGTGCGGAAAAAAACAATGCAGACATAATCATTCTGGGCTCCCACACAAAGAAAAAGGACACAAAATGGTATGCCGGCAGTGCCGTGGAACGGACCGCCTTCCGCGCCGGATGTCCGGTGATCGTGGTAACGGACCCGGAATCCCTGATTTCCTGGGATGAAAACGCCCCGAATGATCCGGCAATCGGTAAAGAGAAAGATCGGTCGATTCATGTGTTCACCGGTAAGCAGCATAAATAAGGGAATCGGCAATTACAGATTCTTCATTGCTTTTAATTAAACCTCAGGCTCTGCCTGAGCGACCCGAATTTAAAAAAGATAGTGGAAAACCCGCTATTATACAAAACTTTAAAAGAAAGGAGATCAAACATGAAACATCCGGAACGTATTCTCGTTTTATCCATGGGTACGAAACAGGCCCTTGAAGCCGTTCAGTGGGGAATTTCTTTCGCCCGCAATTACGGGGCAGAACTTTTTGTCACCCATATCGTGCATAACCCCTTTGGGCTGGAAGGCTGGAGTCTACCCATATCCTCAGCCAAGATTATAGAAGACGAGTTCACAAAAATAATTAAGGATGCCCGCAAGGACCTTCAGGATTATATCAAAACGGAAGATACCGAAGGACTGGCCATCCAGGAAAGCGTCATGCAGGGTGAACCTGTGCAGGAAATCACAAAATTCATTTCAGAAAAAAATATTGACCTGATGGTCATGACAGCCCATGAGCAGGGTTATCTTGAACATCTGCTGATGGGTCATGACATTCGGGAACTGATTCGGAAAATGCCCTGTTCCATGTTCCTGCTCAAAAGAGAACTCGAGTATAAGCGCTATGAATGAGTCAATACCGCTGCCCGGCGCCTAGCGACGCCGCAGCGGTAGATAATCGTACCACAGCGGCAAAAAATTGTTTCCATGCAAATGAAAGTTGACCAGTCCGCCCTGACAGGAGAATCGCTGCCGGTGAAGAGGCAGATGGGCCAGGCGGTCTTTTCAGGATCTGTCATGCGCAAAGGAGAGGCCAGGCCATTGTATATGCAACCGGTACAAAGAGCTACTTTGGGAAAACCGCCCAGCTGGTCCAGGAGGCAAAAACCGTCAGCCATTTCCAGGGCGCGGTACTCAAAATCGGCAATTACCTCATAATTCTTGCCATTGTGCTGGTAGCCGTAATCCTGGCGGTGGTTCTGTTCCGGGGCGATCCCATGACCGTGGCCCTCCTGTTTGCCCTGGTCCTGACCGTGATGGCCGCCATCCCGGTGGTCCTGCCAACTGTGCTGTCGGTGCACGGCTGCTTCGGCCAAAGAGACCATTGTCAGTCGGTTAGTGGCTTCTAAATAACTAAAACGGCATCCTATTGTTTTTGTTACTTATAGGTTTGGTCCCGCCTTGGGTGGGTGGGACGCTATTGAGAAACTCTCCGGCATGGATATGCTCTGCTCGAGGTCCGGGGTGGACCCTGACCAGGTAATTAAGAGCGCCGCGCTCTGTTCAAAGAAAGTTATTAAGTTACTTTCATGTTTTGTTATGGGTTGGGCTCGGGTGTTGATTAAAACAGCTCAGCCCATCGCTGTTATAGGTTGACGAATCAAAAAACTATTACTATAACCATCGTCAATTGTTGATAACCGAGCAAGGCTTCCGTAAAAATAATTTCGTTCGGCAAAAGGTGGATAATAATGCACTCAAATAGAGTGTGTGGCAAAAATCAATTCAAACCCGCTCTTACCGGTATTTCAATCGACCAGAAGACAAATCAGCATATTATCTATCCCGCCCGACATCTTAGGCCCATGGGCCTTAAATTGCGTAACTTTTCAATCGTCGTCACACCAGGCAACCACAAACGGACAGCTCGAATCCAAAGAGGAACAGTAGGAACAGCATGAAAATAGATATTGGACCTGTCACCCGGCTTGAGGGCCACCTCAATATTAACACAACAGTAGAAAACAATACCATCACCGATGCAAAAAGCATGGGGGAAATGTTCAGAGGGTTTGAAATTTTCCTTCTTGGCCGTGACCCGCTTGACGCCCAGCAGATTACCCAAAGGATCTGCGGCGTATGCCCGTATGCCCATGCCATTGCCTCTTCTTATGCCCAGGAATCAGCCTACCGGCTCAGAACACCTCCAAACGGCAGAATTCTTCATAACCTTATCCAGGGCGCCAACCATTTATACGATTATCTTTTGCACTTTTATCAGCTTTCTGCCCTTGATTTTATTGATGTGACCGCTATTACGGGCTATACCGGCAAAGACCCGAACCTGACCCACTTGAGAGACTGGGTCAACCACGCGCTGAGCAGCGGAGAACCCCACCCGGCAGCGCCTTTTCTACCCCGTCTGTCCGGAACCTATGTAACGGATACGGACATCAATATCACCGCTTTAAAGCATTATGTGGAATCACTTGAAATCCAGAAAAAAGCAAACCGGGCCTCTGCCATTTTCGGCGGCAGGTTTCCCCATGCCACGGCAATTTTCCCCGGCGGCTGCACCCGGCCGCCCGACATTGACGCCATAGCGTCTTATCAGGCACTGATCCGAGACGTTAAACATTTTATCCATCACAAGTATTTGCCCGATCTTTTGGCGGTTGCCGGCGCATTTCCGGAATACTGGAATATCGGCCAAAGCAAGGGTGGCTTCATGTCCTACGGCCTGCTTCCCTTTGGGCCGGAAC